>NZ_BAAAVI010000050.1:0-64890 GCF_039534445.1 Streptosporangium fragile
GCGCCCGGGGCCGGGCGCTCGCCTTCCGGGGTGGGCGAGGGGAGCCGGACCGGGCGGGCGGCCCCGCCGGGTGGCGAGGTGTCGCGTGCGGGGCGTTCCGCGACGGCAGAGGGTGCTCGGGCGGGCCGGTCGTCCTCCGCGGCGGGCGAGGGGACGCGCGGGCGGTCCGCTCCCGAGGGGCCGCGGTCCGGTATCGTGCGCCGGGGCGCCCGCGGGAGGCCGGCGGACGGCTCGGCCGCCCGGCTCGGGGGCGAGGGCAGGCCGGGTCCGCTGCCGGCCGGCAACGGCGCCCTGCTGCTGCTGGCGTTGCTGGCCGTGCCGTGCGTGGTGGCCACGGTCATCTGGCCGCTGACCACCTTCGCCGTCACCGGGGTGTCCGCCGCGCTGGCCCGGGCGATCTGGTTCGGGCACCGGCTGGTCAGGAAGCGCGCCTCGGCCAAGGTCCGGATGGCGCTGCGCGTGGTGAGCTTCCCGCTGGTCCTCGTCGTCTCGTCGCTGACCGTGCTCTTCTGGCCGGGGCTGCCCGCGGCGGCGCTCGCCGGCCTCGCGCTGTGGCTGGCCCTCGGCGGCTCGTTTCCCCCGGAGTGGTGGATGGAGTCCGCCCCGGTCGCCGTGGCGGGCGTCGTGTTCGGCGTGGTGTGCGGTGGCATCCTCGGCCGCGAGATCGAGCGGATCGGAACCGAGCTCGTCGACCTCCGGAAGGAGGGACTGCGCGCACTGGCCGTGCTGGGCGGCTTCGTCGCCCTGTGCTCCGCGGCCGTGCGCGTGATCGCCTTCCTCGTCTGACGGGGGTTCCGCGCGGGCTCAGGCCACCTTGGACGGCGCGGCGGTCCAGGTGTTGCAGGCGCCCGGGTCGCCACCGGTGTAGCCGAGCTTGGTCCGGGCGACGCGGTTGGCGCCCTTGCCGCTCGTCCGGTCCTGGCCCTTGACGTCACCGTTGGCCTTCAGCAGGCCCAGCAGCTCGTTCCAGTCTTTGGCGGTCCGGCCGAAGGACGGCCAGATGCTCTTGGCGAGGACACCGCTCAGACAGTCGGTCTGCAGGTGGCGCGGCGAGTCTCTGCTCCTGCAGCTCGTCCTTGTTCGCGTACGGTGCGTTCTGGAACGCCTTCTGGATGCCGGTGAGGCCTGCCGGATGCGAGCCGTACAGCCGGCTCGTCGTGTGGAACAGCCAGAGGTCGTCCGGCCGCGGTCAGCGCGATGACCACGCGAATTCTCAGAGGCACGACAATAGGGAAAAGCCACCTTATGGTCGATCCATAGAGAAAAGGTCCGGGGTGGTTACCCGGACCTTTTGGTGAAGTGTTCGTTAGTTACCGTCGCGGCGGGCGAAGCGGTTGAAAATGCGCTCTCCGGCGTTCACGGCGCCTTCGGCCACGTCCCGCAGCACGCCGATGAACGGGTCCTGCGACTGCGACCAGGACTCGCGGTAGGACCGGGCGGCGGCCTTGACCTCCTCGGAGATCTTCGCCTGCGCGTCGTCGGTCCGGCGTGGGTACTCACCGGTGAGGATCCGGTCGTACTCGCCGCCGCGGCGCCACTTGTCGAGCGCGGCGACACGCGAGACCGCGAACGGGTGGGTGGTGCCGAGCAGGTTGAGGACCTTGAGCAGGCCGTCGCGGACGTCGCCCGCGGTGTCGTACTCGCGCGCCTGGTCGAGGAAGGCCTCGATGTTCATCTCGTGCAGGCGCGAGCCGCCGGCCAGCTTCATCAGGGCGCGCAGCGCCGCGTCCGGGTCCTGGCCGCAGAGCAGGCCGCCGCGGTCGGCGGAGAGCTCGGACTTGCGGTGCCACTCCTCCAGGCCCGCCACGATCGCGCGCAGGCCGATGTAGCCGAGCGGGATCCACGCCACGCGCGTGGCCAGGCGGGTGAGGATGTCGAGCATGGTGCGGTAGACCGCATGACCGGACAGGATGTGGGCGGTCTCGTGTCCGATGACGAAGCGCTGCTCCTCCGCGTCCATGAGGTCGAGCAGACCGGTGGTGACGACGATGAAGGGGTCGTCGAAACCGATCGCCTTCGCCTGGACCTGCGGGCTCTGCTGCACGTAGACCTCGGGGATGCGGTGCAGGTCGAGCGTGTAGGCCGCGTCGCGCCCCATGTCGTACAGGGCACGGAACTGCGTGTCGCTGGTGCGTACGGCCGACGCGAGGTAGATCAGGCGCAGGCGGCGCTCGCTGATCAGGCCGGACATCTGCTTCAGCACCGTGTCGAACCCGCTGAGCGACCGGAGGGCGACCAGCGCGGACCGGTCTGCGGGGTGTTCGTAGGCGCGTGAGCTGATACCGGGAAGCTGCACGCGGTTGCGATCCGGGGTGGTGGTCATGTCCGGCATGCTACGTCGGGCCCGCCCGCCATGCGCGGGGGGTGATTAAAAGCTCTGTACGGCTTACGCGTATGGTCCGTTCCATGATGAACGCGGTTACCAGGCATGGAAAGCGGCGTCTGGGCGTTATGGGGGGAACCTTCGATCCGATCCATCACGGCCACCTCGTGGCGGCCAGTGAGGTCGCCCACCACTTCGACCTCGACGAAGTGGTTTTCGTGCCCACCGGGCGCCCGTGGCAGAAGGCGGACAAGACCGTCTCCGCCGCCGAGGACCGCTATCTGATGACGGTCATCGCGACCGCCTCCAATCCCCGCTTCTCGGTCAGCCGCATTGACATCGACCGCCCCGGGCCGACCTTCACCATCGACACCCTCCGGGACATCTCCGCGCTCTGGGGGCCCGAGGTCGATCTGTACTTCATCACCGGCGCCGACGCGCTCGCGCAGATCCTGAGCTGGCGCGATGTCGACGAACTGTTCACCATCGCCCACTTCGTCGGCGCCACCCGCCCCGGCCACGTCCTGCACGACCCGGGCCTGCCGGAGGGCAAGGTCAGCCTGGTGGAGATCCCGGCGCTGGCCATCTCGTCCTCGGAGTGCCGTCAGCGGGTGGCCGCGGGTGAGCCGATCTGGTATCTCGTCCCCGACGGCATCGTCCAGTACATCAACAAGCGCGGCCTGTACCGGGATCTGGAGGGCTGACCGGGGTACTCGTCACTCGCCTTCCGCCCCCGGGCACGTCGCGGGCGCATCGGCGAAGACGGCATCGACCGCGGCTCGCGCCCGGTCGCCGGCATCGGGCCAGAGATACGCGTAGATGTTCGAAGTGGTGACGGCCGAGCCGCGGCCCAGCGGATGCCGGACGGTCGTGACGCTCTCGCCGTACCGGATGAGGGCCGAGGCGTGGGTGCGGCGGCAGACGCGCAGTCCGGTGCCCTGTGCGGCCAGCGCGCCCATGATGACGCTCCGGTCGTCGGCGTCATCGCCCTGGGATGCCCGCTTGTAGGGGGGCGCGGCGCCCGCCCGGCCCCGTGGACCGGGATCGGACGAGGCGGGCGCCGTCGGCGCTGGGGTCAGGCTCCGCGGGCGGCGTCGTAGCGGGCGATGACGTCGTTCCAGTCGATCAACGACCAGAGCTTCTCGACGGAGTCGGGGCGCACGTGGCGGTACTGCAGGTAGTAGGCGTGCTCCCAGGCGCCGAAGACCAGCAGCGGCGTGGTGTTCATGCCGACGTTGCCGTGGTGGTCGTAGACCTGCTCGACCACCGGGCGGCGGCCCAGTGGTTCCCGGGCCAGCACGCCCCAGCCGGAGCCCTGCACGGTGGCGGTGGCGGTGGTGAGCTGCTTCTGGAAGGCCTCGAACGAGCCGAAGTGCTCGTCGATGGCCGCGCCCAGCTCGCCGTCGGGGCGGTCGCCGCCGTCCGCCTCTACAAGCGCCTCGGCTGGTCCGCGGTATGCGAGTTCGAGGTCCCCGCGGAAAGAACGCGCGTCTTCCGTGTCCACCTCTCGCCCGCGGCCCGGGGGACGCCGTCCCGGCGCAGGGGGACGGAGCGCGTGGTGATCACCGGTGTGGCCGCGAACCTGTACCGTCCTGGCGCCGCGGGCGGGCCGGGGCGCGTGGGGAGAACGATGAGTTCGCTATCATTCACGTGAATCACATGAAATGCGTATCCGCGGGCCGGCCGGTGTGATCACCGAGTGTCGCAGACCCGGTCCGGCGCGTCCCCGGGCATCGACGGGCGCTGTCCCCGGCGCGGAGCCCCCCTGGTCCGGCCGCTGATTCGTTCGCGGTACGGAATCCGGTGGCACACGACAGGTGTTGTTCAAGTGGCGGCTCCTCAACGAGCGCCGAATCGGGCACCCTAATAGGTGACAGTGCCGACTAAGGAGGACTGACCCATACCGTGACAGCAACTGACAGATCCATCCAGCTCATCAGGATCGCCGCCGAGGCGGCGGCCGACAAGCTGGCCGACGACATCCTCGCCTACGACGTGAGCGACCAGCTCGTCATCACCGACGCGTTCCTGCTCTGCTCCGCCACCAACGACCGTCAGGTCCGCGCCATCGTCGACGAGATCGAGGAGCGGCTGCGGGTCGAGGCCGACGCCAAGCCCGTCCGCCGTGAGGGCGAGCGCGAGGGCCGCTGGGTCCTGCTCGACTACATCGACATCGTCGTGCACGTCCAGCACGAGGAGGACCGCACCTTCTACGCCCTTGAGCGCCTGTGGAAGGACTGCCCCTCCATCGCCCTGCCGGACAGCGTCACCCAGGTCGCCGCCCAGCGCGCCCGCGGCGAGGCGGTACCCGAGTGAGTCGCCGCGTCGTCTGCCTGAGGCACGGCCAGACGCTGTGGAACGTCGAGCAGCGCTTCCAGGGCCACAGCGACATCCCGCTGGACGAGACCGGCCTGGCGCAGGCCGGCCGTGCGGCCTCCCTGCTCGCCGCGCTGCGTCCCGACATGATCGTATCCTCCGATCTCCAGCGGGCCTACGACACCGCCTCGGCGCTGGCCCGGATCACCGGTCTGGGCGTCTCGGTCGACAAGGACCTGCGCGAGCGCGGCGGCGGTGAGTGGGAGGGACTCACCCGTGAGCAGATCTCCACCGGCTGGCCCCGGGAGTTCGCCGCCTGGGAGGCGCCGGGAGGCGAGGACGTCGCCGACGTCGCCGAGCGGGTGTCGTCGGCCATCCGCCGCTGGGCGGCCAGGCTGGAGCCCGACGGGCTGCTCGTCGTCGCCTCGCACGGCGCGGCCATCCGGCTCGGCATCGCCAAGCTCATGAACCTGCCGCAGGAGATCTGGCCCGCCCTCGGCGGGCTGGGGAACTGCTCCTGGTCGGTGCTGGAGGAGGGGCGCAAGGGATGGCGCCTGCTGGAGCACAACGCCGGGACTCTCCCCGAGCCCGTCCACAGCGACGACAGCCCCGAGGTCACACAGGAGTGACCTCACGCACCGTGCCATGCGTACCCGGGTGACGGGTACGGGCCGCATGGTCGTCGATTAGGTGAACATGTCGGTCTCCTTATATGCTTCCGGAGCGCCGCTGAGAGAGAACTCGAAGCGGTGACCAGGGGCTATGGCGCAGCTGGTAGCGCGCCTCCATGGCATGGAGGAGGTCTGGGGTTCGAATCCCCATAGCTCCACCTCAGGGCCGTTCTTGAAATGGCCTGCAGGTAGTTGACGGGATCCCGTCCGATCGGCTCGATCGGGCGGGATCCCGTCGTTTCCCGGCCGGTGCTTCCAGCGCCTTGACGACCCGGGCGTGCGCGGCCGCGGCGGCAGGCTGGTCGAAGACGGTGCGCACCAGCGTGGCCACCCACGGCTGGACGGACTTCGGCACCGTGGTGAGCAGGTAGCGCGTACGTCAGCGCTGCCAGGAGGCGCCCGGCAGGGCCACGTCAACCGCCTGTACCGGTCCGGCGCGGGCATCGGAGACGACCGGTTGCACCCCGGACAGGTCGCGGGCGACCAGGGAGCGGAGGAAGGCCGGCCAGCCGGCGCCGCCCTCGGCCGTGGTCTTCACCATGGATCGCAACAGATCCGGATCCCCGGTCTCGATCTGCTTCGCCAGCCGGGCAGCAGGGTCCACACTGTCGGGCACGGCCATCGCTCCTGTTCTCCTTCGATCTTGAACTTCGCACTCGAAGGATCACGCGACGGCCGTCCTCATCTCCCCGCACCACGCTATCCGGCTGGGGAAACTCATCCCACGTCCGTGCGCGCAACCCGGCACCTCCGGGCCCTATGCCTCCTCGGCCCGCTGGAACACGGGGGCGCGCTTCTCCCGGAACGCCGCGATGCCCTCCTGCACCTCCCGTCCGGCGAACCCCAGAAACTCCAGTGCGAGCGCGGCGTCGAAGTGCGGGGTGGCCGCCCGGAGCCACGAGTTGAGGGCTTGTTTGGTCCAGCTCAGGGCGGTGGGGGCACCGCCGGCAAGCCGGGTGGCGATGTCGGTGGCCTTGTCGAGGACGTCGCTCTCGTCCACCGCGAGTGAGACCAGGCCGATGCGCTCGGCCTCCGCGCCGTCCAGCGAATCGCAGGTGAGAAGGTAGTACTTGGCCTTGGCCAGCCCGCACAGCAGCGGCCAGATGAGGGGCGCGTGGTCGCCGGCGGCGACGCCCAGTTTCGTATGGCCGTCGATCAGCCGGGCGTTCCTGGCGACCACGGAGACGTCGGCGAGCAGCGCCACGACGAGGCCGGCTCCGACCGCCGCTCCCCGCACCGCCGAGACGACAGGCTTGGAGAACTCGATGAGGTTGGTCACGAGTTCCCGGGCCTCGCGCAGCCCGGCGATCCTCGCCTGCGGGTCATCGGCGAGGCTCTGCACCCAGTGAAGATCACCGCCGGCGCTGAACGTGTTGCCGGCCCCGGTGACCAGGACGGCGCGTACCCGCTCGTCGGCTTCGGCGTCACGCCAGATCCGGGTGATCTCCGCGTGTCCCACCGCGTCGAGCGCGTTGGCGCGACCGGGGTTGTGAATGGTCACCTTCAGCACACCGTCCGACAGCCGGCTCACGTCCAGCCGCTGGTAGCCCGCGTAACGGTCCATGATCCTCCTTGCTAAGTATCGATCGATCGATACAATACCCTCATGACGCTTGAATCCGGTATCGCGGCCGAAGACGGTCGTACCGAACGCGTAGTGCTCCACCATCGAGGGCCGACCTCGGTGGTGACGTTGAATCGGCCCGAGGTGCGAAACGCGCTGTCCCGCCAGATGCTGTGCGATCTCAGGGACGCGCTGATCGAGGCGGAGCGGCGTGAACAGACGGAGGTCATCGTCCTGACCGGTGCGGGATCCGGGTTCTGCTCGGGTGACGATCTGTCCGAGGCCGCCGGCACCGACGCTGAGGCGTTCGACGAGACCATCGGACTGCTCCAGCAGGTCACCAGGACGCTGCTCGAGTCGGACAAGCCGAGCATCGCCGCGATCAACGGCGCGGCGATGGGGGGCGGGCTGGAACTGACACTGGCCTGCGACCTGCGAGTGGCCGCCCAGCACGCCGTATTCGCCTGCCCGGAGGTGGCGTGGGGCCTGGTGTGCACGAACGCGGCCTCGGTGCTGCTGCCGTCCATCGTCGGGCACGGACGCGCACGCGACATGGTGCTCACCGGGAGGACCTACGACGCGGCGTGGGCGCTGACGGCCGGCCTGATCAGCGAAGCGCTGCCCGCCGAGCAGGTGCTGGACCGGGCCATCGCCCTCGCCGAAGAATTGGCGGGCAGGTCGCAGGCGGTCCGCCTGACCCGGCGGTTGCTGAGCGATGCGAACAACGAGGCCATCGTGCGGGCGCTGGAGCGGGAGGCGGTGGCCGTGGGAAAGGCACGACGTGGCAACGCGGCCGAGACGAGCCTGCGGGAGTTCGCGGCCCGCCGTGCGGAGAAAGGGACACGACGATGATCAAAGATGCGCGCACGCTCAGCGATTTCGTCGACGGACACGCGCGGACCCAGCCCGATCATCCGGCGCTGCGGGTCGAGGACGAGACGCTCACCTACGGTCAACTGGCCGCGCAGGTTCGGTTGGTCGCCGCCGGCCTCGCCGAAAACGGCGTACGTGCGGGAAGCACCGTGGCCTTCGTCCTGCCGAACAGCATCGAGTTCGTCGTCGCCTGGCTGGCGTTGGGCCGGATCGGAGCCGTCGCCGCGCCGGTGAACACGGCGCTGCTCGGCGACGGGCTCGCGACCGCGCTGCGGATGTGCGGGGCCGAAGTCGCGATCGTCGACGAGCGGTTCCTGCCGGCGTTTGAAGAAGCGCTGCCGAAGGCCGGAAACCTGCGTACGGTTTTCGTCCGGGGCCACGCCGGTCCGCGGCCCGGCGCCGTTCCCGTCCGGCCATGGGCGGATCTGACGGAGCACCCGATCCCCGCACCGCGTCACGAGACCCGTGCCGGCGATCCCAGCATCCTGTTGTTCACATCCGGCAGTACCGGCCGGTCGAAAGCCTGTGTGCTGCCCCATCGGTACGTGCTCCGGCAAGCGGAGATCTTCACCGAGCAGCTCGGCCTGACCGCGGCCGACGTCCTGTTCTGCCCCTTCCCGCTGTTCCACGCCGACGCGGCTGTCTTCACCGTCGCTCCCGCGTTCGTATTGGGCGCGACCGCGGCCCTGGTGGAACGGTTCTCGGTGCGGCGGTTCTGGGCACAGGTACGCCACTATCAGGCGACCGTTTTCGACTTCATGGGCGCGACCCTGACCATGCTGCACAAGCAGGAGCCGGCAGCCGATGACGCGGACAACCCGGCCCGGCTCGGCTGGGGCGTTCCGCTACCGGAGTGGGCCGGAGAGTTCGAGCGCAGGTTCGGTGTCGAACTCGTCGAGGTGTACGGCCTCAGCGACACGGGCATCGTGCTGTACAACCGCCCGGGCGAGCCCCGTCGTCCCGGCTCCTGCGGCCGCCCCGTCCACCCCTTCGACGTCAAGATTCTGGACTCCGACGGATTCGAGATGCCGAGCGGCGAGGTTGGGGAGATCTGCATCCGGCCCCTCGAACCACACGTGATCATGAGCGAGTACCTCGGCATGCCGGAGGTCACCGCCGAGGCATGGCGCGACCTGTGGTTCCACACCGGAGATCTCGCCCATCGCGACGAAGACGGCTACTTCTACTTCGTCGGCCGGGGAGCGGACGTGATCCGTCGGCGCGGTGAGAACATCTCCGGGCTGGAGATCGAAGCGGTGATCAGCCGGCACCCCGCCGTGCTGGAGGTGGCGGCGTTCGGAGTTCCGAGCGAACTCACCGAAGAAGACGTGATGGTCGTGGTGTCGCTTCGGCCGGGCGCCGAACTGGACGCGCGGGAGTTGCTCGCCTACTGCGAGAAGGATCTCCCGCGCCACATGGTGCCCCGGTATGTCGAGTTCACCGGCCCACTACCCAAGACACCGACCGAGAAGATCGAAAAGCACGTGCTCAAGTCACGCGGCGTCAGCCCTTCCGCATTCGACCGGGAAAGCCGCGACTGACCTCGGCCGCAGATGCCGGCCGCCTTCCGACCCCTCGACGACAAGGTCTCCATGATGAGCAACGATTCTCAGAACAGCCACCCGCACAACGACGAGTCCCCGTTTCACAACGTCGCCGCGATCGTGACCGGCGGTGCGAAAGGGATCGGCGCCGCGATCGTTCGCAGACTCGCCGCGTCCGGCGCGTCCGGCGCGTCCGTCGCGATCGTCGACTTCGACGCGGCAGCGGCGCGGGCACTCGCAGACGAGGTGCCCGGCGCTTTCGCGGTGACCGCCGACGTCGGCGACTACACCGTTCTCAGCGAGGCCATGGAGGCGGCCTGCATCCGTCTGAACGGTCTGGACCTCCTGATCAACAATGCCGGCTGGGATCACGTGCAGCGATTCACGGACACTGACCCATCGCTGTGGGACAAGCTCATCCACATCAACTTGAAGGGGGTGTTCAACGCCACCCATCTCGCCATTCCGCGGCTCGTCGCGCGCGGCGGCGGGCGTATCGTCAACGTGGCCAGCGACGCCGGGCGCGTCGGCTCCTCCGGCGAGGCGGTGTACGCCGCGTGCAAAGGCGGCACGATCGCGTTCACCAAGTCCATCGCCAGAGAGACCGCGCGCCACGGCATCACCGTCAACTGCGTGTGCCCCGGCCCCACCGACACCCCTCTGCTTGAAGAGATCAAGCAGGACGAGCGGGCCGCGGCCACCATGGACGCGATCGTTCGCGCCACCCCGAACAGGCGCCTTGCCCGGCCGGAGGAGATCGCCGAGGCGGTCGCCTTCTTCGCCGCGGCTCCGGCACATGTCACCGGCCAGGTGCTGTCCGTCAGTGGCGGCCTGACCATGGCCGGGTGACCGCAGCAGCGATCGTGATCATGTAGGTTCAGTCGACAGGAGACAGCCTCATGACCGGGTAGGAGCCTACGATGCCGCGCACGCGTGCCGCAGAAGCGGCGGAGACGCCTCGCCGTATCCGCTCGGCGGCCATCGAACTGTTCGCCGAGCGGGGCTTCCACGGGACGGGCATCCGCGACATCGCCACGCGGGCCGGCGTCACCCTGTCCTCGCTCTACCACCACTTCGGCAGCAAGGACGACCTGCTGATGGACATCATGTTCACCAGCACCGAGCCGCTCAAGCGCGCCGCCGATGAGGCGTACCACACGCTGGACACGCCCTGTCAGCGCCTGGCGATGCTGATCGAGCAGCATGTGTGGGAGCACGTCACCGACCGCCTGGCCAAAATCGTCAGCGACACCGAGGTGCGCGCTCTGTCCGGCGAGCGCCGCGATCGCGTGGTCGGCATCCGTGACGCCTACGAGAGCGTGTGGCGGACCACCGTGGAGGAGGGCGTCGCCACCGGGGTGTTCACCGTTTCGCATCCGAAGGCGCTGACCATCGGTCTGCTGGAGATGTGCACCGCGGTGTCCCACTGGTTCCAGCCCAGCGGTGATCTCGGCCTGCGCGAGCTGTGCCGTACGTACGCAGACGGCGGCCTGGGCCTGATGCGTGCATCGGAGAACGGTCGCCCGGTACGGCGCGCAGACCTGGACATCGGCGAACCCACACGGTTCCTCCAGCCCTGAGGAGGGGGCGGCCGCCCCCTCCTCTCGCCGGGCCTTGTGACCGGCGTCCGATCCGCCCTCCGGGCATGAATCCGCTACGGGCGCGGCCGGCTGATCGGCACCCGGCCGCCGGACTGCCTGCCCAGCGTCCCGCGCCATCGGCGGGCCACCCCTGCCGGCATCTTTCCCTCTTCGGGAAGCACACATCGTCGATCACCCGTACCTGCGGGCCGGCGACCGCTCCGGGCTGTACATGGTCAAACCACTATTGTATCGATCGATCGAATCATTTAGGCTGCAACCCGAGCGACGGACGATGGCGCCCGGCCCGCCGGACCGCGGCCATGAGCTGACCGATTCCTCGCTGTCACAGTCGCCCAGGTGAGCCCTCCGAGGGCCATTCCCGCGCGTTTCGATCCGCGGCCGGCCACCCGAGGCTGCGCTGGCCGTACCGGAGGAGGCGAAACTTGCCAGACCACATCGATGCGAATTCCCCACAGACGCTGCGGCGGGCCTTGCAGCCACGTCACCTGTCCATGATCGCCCTGGGTGGCGTCATCGGGGCGGGCTTGTTCATCGGCTCCGGCGCGGTGATCCGCACAGCGGGAGCACTGGCTCCCCTCGCCTACGCGGTGGGCGGGCTGATCCTCCTTCTGGTGATGCGCATGCTCGCCGAGATGACCGCCGCGCGGCCGTCGATGGGATCGTTCTCGGACTACGCCCGGCTCGCCCTCGGCAACGGGGCGGGGTTCATCATCGGATGGACATACTGGTACTTCTGGGTGATCGTGGTGGCCTTTGAGGCCATAGCCGGAGCGGAGATCATCGGAGGTTTCCTCCCGGACATCCCGCTGTGGGTCGTCTCCGCCGCCGTCATGGGCGTGATGAGCGTGGTCAACCTGCTTTCCGTGCGCAGCTTCGGTGAGGCCGAGTTCTGGTTCGCCGCCGTCAAGGTCGTGGCCATCGTGGCCTTCTTGGGAATCGCGGTTGCCGGATTGTTCGGCGTGCTGCCCGGGCAGCAGGTCAACGGTCTCGCCATCGGTGGCGGCTCGCTCGCCCCGGCGGGTGCCGCCGGGGTGTTGAGCGCCATCACCGTTGTGGTCTTTTCCTACTTCGGTTCGGAAATCGTCACCGTCGCCGCAGCGGAGGCCACCGACCCGGTCCGCGCCGTCGCCCGCGCGGCCACCACGGTGGTCTGGCGGGTCATCATCTTCTACGTCGGCTCGATCAGCCTCATCGTGTTACTGGTCCCTTATGACGCGATCCGTGCGGACGCGAGCCCGTTCGTAACCCTCCTGGAGCGTCTCGGCATTCCCGGGGCTGCGCTCGCCATGCAGATCATCGTGCTGACCGCCGTGCTGTCGGTCCTCAACGCCGGCATCTACACCGCATCCCGCATGCTTTTCGCCCTCACCGCATGGCAGGAGGCCCCCCGCGCCCTGGCCAGGACCACGACCCGGGGCACGCCGATCCGCGCGATCCTGCTCAGCACGCTCGCCGGTTGGCTGGCGGTCGCAGTGGCCTACCTCGCGCCCGAAGCCGTGTTCGCATTCCTGCTGAACGCCGCGGGCAGTGTCGCGCTGGTCATATACGCCGCGATCGCGATCTCCCAGCTACGGCTGCGCCGGCTCATCGAGCGCGAAGGCGGGGCCCTGCCGGTCAGGATGTGGGCTCATCCGTATCTGAGCTGGTTCACGCTCGCACTGCTGGTGGCGGTGGCCGTCGGCATGCTCATCCTGCCCGACTCCCGTGGCCAGCTCGGGCTCGGGCTGATCGCGCCCGCCGGAATCGCGGTGATCTACCTCGTCCGGCGCCTGTTCCAACACCGGATCGCTCCTCGGGGGGCGTCCGTCCTCACGACCGGGGAATCGCAGTGGCCCGAACACATGGAGAAGACATGACCGATCACCCACGTAAGGTAACCGTCATCGGCGGAGGCACGATGGGGTGCGGCATCGCCGGCCTCATGGCCGTCGCGGGCAGCGCGGTGACCCTGATCGAAGTCGACCGGGCGGCCGCCGATCGTGCCGCGGAACGCGTCCGCCGGGAGTGGCCGGACTCCGCCGGCGCGCTCACGCGGCTGGAAACGACCACGGACATCAGGCGAATCCCTCCCGAGACGGAGCTCGTCATCGAGGCCGTAGCGGAGGATGCGGAGCTGAAGGCGGAAGTGCTCGCCGCGGCCGGCCGGGCGGCGTCCAAAGCGATCATCGCCACCAACACCAGCTCCATCGCGATCAGCCGGCTGGCTCGCGCCGTCCACGACCCCGGTAGGTTCCTCGGGCTGCACTTCTTCAACCCGGTGGCCAAGTCGGCGCTGATCGAGATCGTCACCGGCGAGCGGACTGCACCGGAGACCGTGGAGCTGGCAAGGAGCTGGAGTGAGGTGTGGCAGCGCACCCCCATCGTCGTCCGCGACAGTCCCGGATTCGCCACCAGCCGTCTTGGGGTGCTCCTCGGTCTGGAGGCGATCCGGATGGTGGAGGAGGGCGTGGCGGACCCGCATGACATCGACAGCGCCATGGTCCTGGGCTATCGCCACCCCATCGGCCCGCTGCGCCTCACCGACCTGGTGGGGCTCGATGTGAGGCTCGCCATCGCCGAATACCTCTCCGGTGAGCTCGGTGACCGGTTCTCACCGCCGCAGCTGCTACGCGAGAAGGTCGGCAACGGCTTCCTCGGCCGCAAAACGGGCCAGGGCTTCTACTCCTGGACGACCGGGGGGCGATCGAGCGACGCCGGTCGGCGTGACGACCGGTGACACCGGACAACGGCACCTGCATCACGCCGGTGCCGCCCGCCTACGACACCGACCGACCGAATGAGAGAACGATGTGCAACGAAGTGATCACTGAATATGATGACGGCCTCGCCGTCATCACGATCAACCGGCCGCAGGCGCGAAACGCCGTCGACCGCGCCGTCGCCGAAGGCATCGCGGCCGCGGTGGACGAGCTTGACGCCCGCCCGGACCTGAAGGTCGGGATCATCACCGGGGCGGGGAACGGTTTCTGCGCCGGCATGGACCTCAAGGCGTTCCTGCGCGGAGAGCGCCCGTATGTAGAAGGTCGCGGCTTCGCGGGTCTGGTCGAGGCTCCTCCCCGCAAGCCGCTGATCGCCGCCGTCGAAGGGTACGCGGTGGCGGGCGGCTGCGAGCTGGCGCTGGCCGGTGATCTCGTGGTGGCCGCGGAGAACGCGAAGTTCGGCCTCCCGGAGGTGCGGCGCGGGCTCGTCGCGGCCGGCGGCGGCCTGTTGCGGTTGCCCCGTCGCATCCCGTACCACGTCGCCATGGAGCTCGCGCTGACCGGCGACTTCCTCACCGCGGAACGGGCCTACGCGCTCGGGCTGGTCAACCGGCTGACACCGGTGGGAGGGGCGCTGGCGGAGGCCCGGCGACTGGCCGCGGCGATAGCGGCCAACGGGCCGCTGGCGGTCCGCGTCACCAAGCAGGTGATCGTCGAGTCACGGGATTGGCCGTCCGGCGTGGCCTTCGACCGGCAGCGGGAGATAACCGCTCCGGTCTTCACCTCGCGCGACGCCCAGGAGGGCGCTCGCGCCTTCGCCGAGAAACGCGCGCCGATCTGGACCGGCGAGTGAGACGCGACTCCTCTCAGGGCACCCGGGTCCCCGCGTCGCGGCCCGATCCACTCATGGCGCGATAGCGCAGTTCGAGCCCGTCGAGAAGAGCCTGAAGGCCGGCCGCGAAGGCGCTCTCGTTGATCTCCTGTTGCCGGTCGGCCAGCAGGTGCGCCTGGTCGAGGTGCGAATAGTTCCCCTCGTACACGGTGGCGTCGTCGGGGAATCCCCCGGCGAAGGAACCGAGCGCAGAACCGGTGATGAAATACCGCATGAGCGCACCTACCCGGGTGGCCTCCCGGCGAGGCCACCCGGCGGCGACCAGACCGCCGAACACGGCGTCGGCGATGCGCAGGGCGTTGGCACGGCGGCCCGGCCCCTGGGCGACGACGGGGACGATGTTGGGATGCGCGGCCAGCGTGGCCCGGTAGGACTCCGCCCATGCGGCCAGGGCGGCGCGCCAGTCTTGATCATCGGCCCCGAGCCGGGTGAACATCGATGTGTCGACCTCACCGAGGACCGCGTCGACGACGGAGTCGATCAGTTCCTCCTTCGTCGCCACGTGGTTGTAGAGCGACGGTCCGCTTACCCCGAGTTCGGCGGCCAGCCGCCGCGTGGAGACGGCCTCGAGCCCTTCGGCGTCGACCAGGTCCAGTGCGGCGGCCACGATGCGGTCCCGGCTGAGCAACGGTCGGCGTGGTCGCCCCACAGCGCTACCTCCCTTGATCGCGGTCGGAACGGCCACCGGTTTCCCGGCTCGATCACCGACCCTCCAAAACTTGCGTCGCTAGTTTATCTGGATTAGCATCCAGCTGAAACTTGCAACGCTAGTTTTAGGGTGGGTCATGAACCTGGAACTGTCCGAGGAGCAGATCGCGGTACGGCAGCTCGCCGCCGAGTTCGTCAACAACGAGATCGCCCCCCACGCCGCAGGCTGGGACCGCGTCGAATCCGTCGACCGGAGGATCGTCGGCCAGCTCGGCGAGCTCGGTTTCCTGGGCCTGACGATCCCCGAGGAGTACGGCGGCTCCGAGGGCGACCACCTGACCTATGCCCTGGTGCTGGAAGAACTCGGCCGGGGCGACTCGGCGGTGCGCGGCATAGTGTCGGTCTCGCTGGGCCTGGTCGCCAAGTCGATCAACAGTTACGGCGGTGAGGAACAGAAGCGCCGGTGGCTGCCCGCACTCACCGGCGGCAGCGCACTGGGATGTTTCGCGCTGACCGAGCCCGGCAGCGGGTCCGACGCGGCCGCGCTCACCACGAAGGCGGAGCGTGCCGGAGAAGACTGGGTGATCAGCGGTTCCAAGATGTTCATCACCAACGGCACCTGGGCAGACGTGGCCCTGGTGTTCGCCCGCACCGGCGAACCCGGCCACCGGGGCATCACCGCCTTCCTGGTGCCGACCGACTCCTCCGGTCTCGAACGCCGGGAACTGCACGGCAAGCTGGGCCTGCGCGGGCAGGCCACCGCCGAACTGGTATTCGATGCCGTACGCGTCCCCGCGAGCGCCGTCCTGGGCCAGGAGGGCAAGGGATTCTCGATCGCCATGGCCGCGCTGGCCAAGGGCCGCATGTCAGTGGCCGCGGGATGCGTGGGCCTGGCACGGGCATGCCTGGAGGCGGCGGTCGCGTACGCACGGGAGCGTGAGCAGTTCGGCAAGCCCATCGCCTCCCACCAGCTGGTGCAGGATCTGCTCGCGGGCATCGCGGTGGACGTCGACGCGGCCCGGCTGCTGGTATGGCGAGTCGCCGACCACATCGACCGGGGCCTGCCGTTCGCCACCGAGTCGTCGATGGCGAAGCTGTACGCCAGCGAGGCGGCCGTACGCGCCGCCAACGACGCCATGCAGGTCTTCGGCGGCTACGGCTACATCGACGAATACCCGGTCGGCAAATACCTGCGGGACGCCCGCGTGATGACCCTCTACGAGGGGACCAGCCAGGTCCACAAGCTGCTGATCGGCCGCGCCCTGACGGGCGTGTCCGCCTTCACCTGAGCCATCACCCGCCAGCTGAAAGGGAACCTTCATGCGCCCCGTCTACTTCGCCTCCGCCCGCCGTACTCCCATCGGCAGACTGCGCGGCTCACTGTCGGCCGTCCGCCCGGACGACCTGGCGGCCACCACCCTGGGCGGCCTGGTCGCCGGGGTGAAGACACTGGACCCGATCCGGATCGACGACGTCTACTGGGGCGCCGCCAACCAGGCCGGAGAGGACAACCGCAACGTCGCGCGGATGGCCGTCCTGCTCGCCGGCCTGCCCGACAGCATCCCCGGAGTCACCGTCAACCGGCTGTGCGCCTCCGGGATGGAGGCAGTGATCAGCGCCGCCCGTGCCATCGCCGCCGGCGAGGCGGACATCGTGGTCGCCGGTGGTTCCGAATCCATGAGCCGTGCGCCGTTCGTGCTGCCCCGGCCCGACGACCCCCTCCCGCACACTCTCCAGACACACGACACGCGGCTCGGCTGGCGGCTGACCAATCCCCGCATGGCCGATCTGCATGGGGTCCTGTCCATGGGCGAGACCGCGGAGGAGGTCGCCAAGCGGTACGGCATCGGCCGTGAGCGGCAGGACGCGTTCGCGTTGCGAAGTCACCAGCGGGCTGCCGCCGCCCAGAGGAACGGAAGTTTCGCCGCGGAACTCCTGCCGGTCGAGCGCCGCGACGGCTCCGCGGTGACCGCCGACGAGTCCATCCGCGAGGACACCTCCGCGGAGCGCCTGGCCGCCCTGAAACCCGTCTTCCGCGCGGACGGCACCGTCACCGCGGGCAACGCCTCCCCGATGAACGACGGCGCCGCCGCGCTCCTGCTGGTGAGCGAGCAGGCGCTCGGGGATCTCGGACTCGAACCGCTCGGACGCTACGTCGCGGGGGCAGCGGCCGGTGTGCATCCCGACGTGATGGGCCTCGGCCCGGTCCCGGCCACCCGCAGGGCGCTGTCCCGCGCCCGCCGGGCCGTCGGCGATATCGACACAGCGGAGATCAACGAGGCTTTCGCCGCCCAGGCCATCGCCTGCGTGCAGGAACTCGACATCGACCCCGACCGGGTCAACACCGATGGCGGGGCCATCGCGCTCGGCCATCCGCTCGGCTGCTCGGGCGCACGCATTCTCACCACCTTGCTGCACCGAATGAACCGCACCGGCGCCCGGAACGGCCTGGCGACCATGTGTGTCGGCGTGGGGCAGGGCGTCGCCGTCCTGGTCCAGCGAGACTGACCCGCTGATGGCAGGCGAGATGAACGCGGAAACCCGGTACCGGGTGCGAATCCAGGCCGCGGCCCTGAAGAGGCTCGGCCTGGGGTGCGGCGACCGAATCGCCCTCCTGTGCCCGGACACGGCGGAGTTCCCCTGCGCGCACCACGCCGTCCTCGCCGCAGGAGCTGCGGTCGTACCGGTGAGTCCGCTGCTCACGGTCGGCGAGACCATGCGCGTGCTCGTCGACAGCCGAGTCGATCTCCTGCTGTGCCACAGCGATGTGGTCACCGTAGGCGCGGAGGCGGCGCGGATGGCAGGGGTCCGGATGTTCACCATCGGCCCCCCGACCAGGGCTCCGGGAGCCGACGGCCGCCTGGAAGACCTGGCGGAGGCGATGATGGTCCGTCGCCGCCGGGCACCGGCCCGCCAGAGGACGAAGCGGCACCGCCCGATCGGCACCCCCTGGTAGGCGCCCGGGCCGGACGCCGTCGCGGCCCATGGCCTCCGGTGGGGCGCGCCGGAAGTCAGTACTGGTTCGTCTTGGCGTCCAGGGCGAGCCCCGCGTCGATCACTTTCGCGGGAACCTTGAGGCCCATCTGGTCCTTGGCGATCCGTCCGAGCGTGGGCAGGCTCTTGCGGTCCGGCCAGGTCTCGGGCTTCCAGAGCGAGGAGCGCAGGAACGCCTTCGCGCAGTGCATGTACAGCTCTTCGACGTCGACGAGGACCGCCAGCCGCGGCCGCTTGCCCTGGACCGCCAGGTCGTCGAAGAACGGCGCGTCCGCCACGAGCGCCGCGCGCCCGTTCACCCGCAGGGTCTCGTTCATCCCCGGCACGATGAACAGCAGTCCGACGCGGGGGTTGCGCAGCACGTTGCGGAGACTGTCGAGCCGCTGGTTGCCGGGCCGGTCGGCGAGCACCAGCCGGTGGTCGTCGAGGACCAGCACCGACCCGGCGGGGTCCCCTCGGGGGGAGACGTCGCAGGTCCCGTCCGAGTTCGAGGTCGCCAGCAGCACGAGCGGCGAGTGCGCGATGATCGTGCGCGCGTGCTCGTCGATCCGGGCGATGTCCTTGTCCCAGGCGGTCTGCGGCGGCTCTTTTATGATCTCCCGGAGCTCGGCCTCGGTCCCCACCGTACGGATCTCAGAAGGATTCACCACCCAAATATAAGGCGGGCCTAACCAGCGGGGCGGGTGGAGATCTCCGCAGGCCGGGGAGCCCCCGCCGGGCGTCCGTGAGACGTCCGGCGGTCAGCGGACGCGGCGAGCGGCCACGCCTACGGCCCGTAGGTCAGGTTCGGGCGGAGCCGGCGCCGTGACCAGCGGTTCCTCTCAAGGCACCGACCTGTCGGCGCAGTACTAAGGTGGGGGAATGTCGCTCGTGCCGCACTGTGTCGACCGTGTCGACCGTGTCCTCCCATGACCAGGGAAACCCGCACGCTGCCCGCCCTCGCGGCGGGGCCGGTCGAGATGCCGTTCGTGATCCTGAGCTGGAGCGAGACCATCGCCCACGACACCACCTGGAACGAGCACTCCCACCCCTTCCACGAACTGCTCTGGAACGAGCGGGGCGCGTCCACGGCCGTGGTGGGGGCGCGGGTCTGGACGGTCACCCCCGCCCTGGGCCTGTGGATGCCCGCGGGCACGCTGCACTCCGGCTCGGCGATCGCCGGCACCTGGTGCCGCGCCAACTTCTTCGGCTTCGGCACCATGACCTCGATCTCTCCCACGCCCGTCGGCGTCGAGATCACCCCGCTGCTCCGGCTGCTGCTGGAGCGGCTCGCCGACACGGAGCTGCCCTCCGGCTCGCGGGCGGTGACCGAGGCGATGGTGCTCGACGTGCTCACCCCCTCCTCGCGCGAACTGCTCCTGCACATGCCCACCTCCGACCTGCTGCGTCCGATCGCTGACGCGGTCCGGGACGATCCAGGCGATCAGCGGACGCTGGCGGACTGGGCGTCCCACCTCGGCGTGAGCGCCCGCACGATCACCCGTGCCTTCAACGCGGAGACGGGCACCAGCTTCGCGCGCTGGGTCGCGGCGGTGCGCGCCCAGCACGCGGTCGCGCTGCTCACCCGGGGCTGGGAGGTCGACGTCGTGGCCGAGGAGGTCGGCTACCGCTCGGCGAGCGCGTTCGGTGCGGCCTTCCGGCGGACGACCGGGCTGACGCCGGGAGCGTTCCGGGCGCGTTGAGGCTCCGGGACGGCCGAAGCCTGCCTTCCCACGCGGCGCAGGTCTCGCGGACGTATCGCTGTCCCCGCACACGCGCCACCGAAGGTCCGTGGTCCGGCCTCCGTGTCCCGATCTCGACAACAGGTGTCTCAAAAGATTGATTGCGACAACTCAGTCATTTCTCCTAAAGTTCAAAAGAAGGCAAGCCTTACCTAACTAGGTCGGGAGCTTGCGGCAGTACGGTGTACCGCTCCACGGGCGCATACCGCGATCCAGCGTGCGGGGGCCGGCACCAGCGGAATTCTGAAACCGGAGTACGGATTGAAGCGTTCACACAGCCTTCGCATCCTCGCCGTGGCGGCCGTCCTGCTGGGCATCGCGGGCTGTGGCGGCCCGTCGGAGACCAAGGGTGAGAGCGCGAGCAGCAGCACGAGCAGCAACTCCGGCGCCTTCCCCATGACGATCGAGCACGCGCTGGGGACGACCACCATCCAGGCGAAGCCGGAGCGGGTGGCCACGGTCAACTGGGCCAACCACGAAGCACCGCTGGCTCTCGGCGTCGTCCCGGTCGGCATGGCCGCCGCGAACTTCGGCGACGACGACGGCGACGGGCTCCTGCCCTGGGTGGAGAAGCGCCTGGAGGAACTCAACGCCAAGACGCCCGTCCTGTTCAACGAGACCGACGGCATCGACTTCGAGGCCGTCGCCGACACGAAGCCGGACGTGATCCTGGCCGCCTACTCGGGCCTGACCCAGCAGGACTACGACACCCTGAGCAAGATCGCTCCCGTGGTGGCCTACCCGGAGGCCGCGTGGGCGACCCCGTGGCGCGAGATCATCCGGATGAACAGCAAGGCCATCGGGCTCGCCACCGAGGGCGAGAAGCTCATCACCGACATCGAGGGCGACATCGACGAGGTTGTCGCGAAGTACCCGCAGATCAAGGGCAAGTCGGTGATGTTCATGACGCACGTCGACCCCAACGACGTGAGCGAGGTCGGCTTCTACACGACACACGACACCCGCACGCTGTTCTTCCAGGACCTCGGGATGACGATCCCGGGCAGCATCACCAAGGCGTCCGAGGGCACGGACAAGTTCGCCCTGACGCGGAGCGCGGAACAGGTCGACCTGTTCGACGACGTCGACATCATCACCGGATACGGCGATGAGAAGGGCAAACTGCTCGAGACGCTCCGCAAGGACCCGCTGCTGTCGAAGATCCCCGCCATCGAGCGCGGTTCGGTGTACCTCCTGCCCGGCAGCACGCCCCTGGGCACCGCCGCGAACCCGACCCCCCTGTCGATCTCGTGGGTGCTGGAGGACTACGTCAAGGCGCTCGCCGAGGCAGCGGACAAGGTCAAGTGACGTCGGCCGACACCGGCCGCCTGCCGGACGCCGCCCTCGTGCGGCGTCCGGCGCGTGTCCGGATCCTGTGGCTGCTCGTCGCGGTCCTGGTCCTGGCCGTGCTCATGCTGGCCTCCGTCGCCCTCGGCTCGCGCGACGTCGCCTGGTCCGACGTCTGGGCCGCCCTCGGTGGCGCGGACGGCTCCCTCGAACAGGCGGCGGTCACCAAGCGGATACCGCGCACCCTGCTCGCGGTGGTCATCGGCGCCGCGCTCGGCCTCGCGGGCGGCGTCATGCAGGGCGTGACCCGCAACCCGCTGGCCGACCCGGGGATCCTGGGCGTCAACATGGGCGCGTCGCTCTCCGTCGTCACCGCCGTCGCGTTCTTCGGGCTCACGTCACCGACCGGGTACATCTGGGTCGCGATGGCGGGGGCCGCCGTCTCGGCCGTGTTCGTGTACACCGTCGGATCCCTCGGGCGTGGCGGAGCCACGCCCCTCAAACTCGCGCTCGCCGGCGCCGCCACGTCGGCGGCTTTCGCGTCCCTCGTCAGCGCCGTCGTCCTGCCCCGCAACGACATCGCCGGGAGCTTCCGGCTCTGGCAGATCGGCGGGGTCGGCGGTGCGTCCTACGAACGCATCGGGCACGTCCTGCCGTTTCTCGCCGTCGGCTTCGCCGTGTGTCTCCTGTCCGCGCGGGCGCTGAACTCGCTCGCCCTGGGCGACGAACTCGCGGCCGGGCTCGGCGAGCGCGTCGCCGTCATCCGGGCCACGGCCGCCCTCGGCGCCGTTGTGCTGTGCGGCGTGTCGACAGCCGTCGCCGGGCCGATCGGTTTCGTCGGACTCGTCGTCCCGCACGCGTGCCGTCTGCTCGTCGGCGTGGACCACCGCTGGCTGCTGCCGTTCTCCGCCCTGGTCGGCGCGTCGCTGCTCACCGCCGCCGACGTCGTCGGCCGCGTGGTGGCGCGCCCCGCAGACGTCGAGGTGGGCATCGTGACGGCGTTGATCGGCGCCCCGTTCTTCATCCACATCGTCCGCCGTCAGAAGGTGCGTGACCTGTGAGCGAGCGTAGCGAGCGAACCGATGGGCACGGCAGCGCAGCGCTCACGGCGCCGACGAAGGAGGGGTTGTGAGCGAGCGTAGCGAGCGATCCGGCAAACACAGCAGCGCAGCGCTCACGGCACCGACGAAGGAGGGGTTGTGAGCGAG
Organism: Streptosporangium fragile; assembly: GCF_039534445.1. NCBI lineage: Bacteria > Bacillati > Actinomycetota > Actinomycetes > Streptosporangiales > Streptosporangiaceae > Streptosporangium > Streptosporangium fragile. Next base: position 22,345 of record NZ_BAAAVI010000050.1, read on the forward strand.
CGTAGCGAGCGATCCGGCAAACACGGCAGCGCAGCGCTCACGGCGCCGACGAAGGAGGTGCTGTGAGCGCCCCCGCCGCCGCCACCCGGCCGTCCGTCGTCCAGGCCGTCGCCCGCGGCCGTCGCCGGCGCGCCTCCGGCCGTCTCCTGGTCGTCCTGACGCTGGTGGTGCTCGTCGTCGCCGGGTTCGCCGTGACTCTGATGGCCGGGCAGACGTTCTACCCGCCCCGCGACGTGGTCCGCGTCATCCTCGGCGAGCAGGTCCCGGGGGCGTCCTTCACGGTCGGGCGGCTCCGGCTGCCGCGGGCCGTCCTCGCCGTGGTCGCGGGATTCAGCTTCGGCCTGGCCGGTGTCACCTTCCAGACGATGCTCCGCAACCCGCTGGCCAGCCCCGACATCATCGGCATCAGCTCGGGGGCGAGCGCCGCGGCGGCCATCGCGATCGTGTCGCTGTCCCTCGGCGGGGCCCAGGTGTCGGTCCTCGCCATCGTCTCGGCTCTCGCCGTCGCCCTGCTGGTGTACACCCTGGCGTTCCGGGACGGCGTCGTCGGCACGCGGCTCATCCTGATCGGCATCGGGATCTCCGCGATCCTCGACAGCGTCACCTCCTACGTCCTGTCCCGGGCCGCAGAATGGGACCTTCAGGAGGCCATGCGCTGGCTGACCGGCAGTCTCAACGGCGCGACCTGGGAGCAGGTTCTGCCGGCTCTCGTCGCGCTGGTCGTCCTCACCCCCGTTCTGCTGTTCCAGGCGCGCGACCTGTCGGCGATGCAGCTCGGCGACGACACCGCCTCCGCTCTCGGGGTCCGCGTCGAACGCACCCGCGTCACGGTGATCGTCGCCGCCGTCGGCCTGATCGCCTTCGCCACGGCGGCGGCCGGGCCGATCGCGTTCGTGGCGTTCCTGTCCGGCCCCATCGCGGCCCGGCTCGTCGGCGCGGGCGGCTCCCTGCTCGTGCCCGCCGGGTTCGTCGGCGCCCTCCTCGTCCTCATCGCCGACTTCGCCGGCCAGTTCGCGTTCGACGTCCGCTACCCGGTCGGCGTCGTCACCGGCGTCCTCGGAGCGCCGTACCTCGTCTATCTGATCGTCCGCACCCATCGGGCGGGAGGCTCGCTGTGACCACGTCCCACTCCCTGGCGGCCGAGGGCCTCACGCTCGGCTACGGCGACCGCGTCGTCGTCGAGTCCCTTGACCTGGTCGTGCCGCCCGGCGAGATCACGGTCATCGTCGGCGCGAACGCCTGCGGGAAGTCGACGCTCCTGCGTTCCCTGTCCCGGCTGCTCACGCCCCGCGAGGGCCGTGTCGTCCTGGACGGCAAGGAGGTGCATCGCATGCCCGCGAAGAAACTGGCCCGTACGCTCGGGCTGCTGCCCCAGTCGCCGGTCGCGCCCGAAGGCATCACCGTGCTCGACCTTGTCGGCCGCGGTCGCCACCCCCACCAGGGGCTCTTCTCCCGGTGGAACGACAAGGACGACGCCGCGGTGGCGGCTGCTCTGGAGGCCACGCAGACGACGGATCTCGCCGACCGCGCCGTCGACGAGTTGTCCGGTGGTCAGCGCCAACGGGTCTGGATCGCCATGGCGCTGGCCCAGCAGACCGACCTGCTCCTCCTCGACGAGCCCACCACCTTCCTCGACGTCAGCCACCAGATCGAAGTCCTCGACCTGCTGACCGACCTGAACCGGACCCGCGGCACCACCATCGTGATGGTCCTGCATGACCTCAACCTCGCCGCCCGCTACGCCGATCACCTCATCGCCCTCGCCGACGGCCGCCTCCACGCCTCCGGCACCCCGGCCGAGGTCCTCACCGAAGACAGTGTCCGCACCGTCTTCGGCCTCGACAGTCGCATCGTCGAAGACCCCGTCTCGGGTCGCCCCCTGATGCTCCCCATCGGCCGCCACCACGTCCGGCCAGAGCCCACCTCGTCCCCGAACCACATGCAGGGGACATCCCGCTGACCACGCGGGACGACCGGCCCGCCTCCTCGGACAGCCGGAGACACCCGCCCCTGTCGTGGATGGCCGCTGAAGAAATCCGGTGCCGTGGTGTTGTGGGACAGGACGTTGACGGCGCCCGCCCGCGAATCAATCCGGTTGCTTGGTGTCGGGCCGGTTCGAGTAGTGTGGAAGCCATGTCGAGCCCTGAGGCATCCACTGTGGGGGCTTTCGGTCACGCCGTCAGCCCCCTGAATCGCTGAGTTCCCGGCCCTCTGCCTGTCGCTTGCGCACGGGCGGTTTCTTGGGCGTCCCCGGGGCGCTGGCCGCGGTGACGAGACGTTCTCTGTTCGTTCTCTCGCCTCGGAGCCCTCGATGCCTCTCGCGCTCTACCTGCTCGCCCTGGCGGTCTTCGCCATGGGCACCTCGGAATTCATGCTTGCCGGCTTGGTGCCGGACATCGCCGCCGGTCTCGGTGTCTCGGTCGGGGCTGCCGGCCTGCTGACCTCGGCCTTCGCGGTCGGGATGATCGTCGGCGCACCTGTCATGGCCGCGCTCGCCCGTCGGTGGCCGGCACGGGCCACTCTCCTCGGCTGCATCCTCTTCTTTGCTCTCTGCCACGTCGTCGGCGCGGTCACCCCGGCCTTCTCGGTCCTCTTCGCCAGTCGTGTGGTGGCAGCACTGGCCAATGCCGGCTTCTTGGCAGTCGCGCTCAGCACGGCCGCCGGGCTCGTGGCGGCAGATCAGAAGGGCCGAGCTCTGGCGGTCCTTCTGTCCGGTACGACGGTCGCCACCGTCGCCGGCGTTCCGGCCGGTGCGCTGCTTGGCACAGCGCTGGGCTGGCGAGCGACCTTCTGGGCGATCGCGCTGCTCTGTGTTCCCGCCGCTCTCGGCCTTTTGCGGGGCATTCCCGGTCGGCCGGGCGAGGCATCATCGGACGTTGTCGCCGGCCTCTCTCTGCGATCAGAGCTCGCCCAGCTCACATCGCCCAGGCTGCTCCTGGCCATGATGCTCGGCGCCCTGGTCAATGCCGGCACGTTCGCCGCCTTCACTTTCCTGGCACCAATCGTGACCGACACCGCCGATCTGGGTGAACTGTGGGTTTCGATGGTTCTGGTGCTCTTCGGCATCGGGTCCTTCATCGGTGTCACGGTCGCCGGGCGTCTCTCCGACCACCGTCCCGGCCTCACTATCGCTGTGGGCGGACCTCTGCTGCTGCTCGGCTGGGTCGCGCTGGCGACACTCGCCGCTCATCCCGTGGCACTACTGATCCTCGTGTTCACACAGGGCGCCTTGGCCTTCGCGGTAGGGAGCACCTTGATCACGCGGGTGCTCTACGCGGCTGCAGGCGCCCCGACCATGGGCGGTTCGTATGCGACTGCGGCACTCAATATCGGGGCGGCGGCCGGGCCCGCATTGGGAGCGGCTGCGCTCGCCGGCCGGGCAGGCGACCTCGGGCCGGTGTGGGTCACAGCCGCGCTGACGGGGCTCGCCTTGCTCGTGGCATTTCCGCTGCTGCAGGTGATCGCACCCCGAGTCCCCGAGGTCGCCAGGTGATTCGCTCCAACGCTCCGTTGAGCATCGAAGGTCGTCGCCGCCTGATCGACCGGTGCCGAACCCGCCCGATCGCCCATGTCACCGCAGAGATGGGCATCTCACGAGCCTGCGCGTCCAAGTGGGTCAACCGCTGGTGGCGGTATGGCGATGCCGGCTCGCAGGATCGGTCCTCGGTGCCGCACCGCAGCCCGCAAGCGACACCGGAACAGGTCATCGAGCAGATCGAGTAGGTAGCGGGGCGGCTGCGGGGCGGGCGCACCCTCATGGACCGGACCGGCCGTGGGGCGGGCGAGCCCTCACGGCCGGCGGTGTGTCGTCCGGCCGTGAGGGGACCGGAGTCAGCGCCGGGCGGTGACGGCGGGGGCCGCGGCCGGCGGCTCCGCCGGGAGCGTGCGTGAGCACGTCATCCGTTCTCCCCCTTCCTGACCACTTCGAGGGTCGCGGCCAGCTCGGATTCAGGCACGAAGTGGCCGAAGGTGTCGTTGGCGAAGAAGGAGACGCCGGCCACGGACGTGGCGTGCGTGGCCAGAACCTCCCGCTGGTAGAGGTAGGTGCGTCGGTCGTCGAGGTAGGTGCGGTACCAGTACCAGGGGTCGACGAAGTCCAGGCCGAGCAGTGGTCGCGGCCCGCCCAGCGCGGCCTTGCTCAGCAGGTTGGGCACGATCTCGGTCCGCTCGACCAGCACGGCGAACGTGCTGACCAGGATCGCGTCGAGGGTCAGGTAGGCGGCGTCGGTCATGCCCCACGCCGCCCGCTCCACATCGGCCCGCCAGTAGGTGTCCATCCAGTAGACGAGGCGCTCGCCCATGGCCTCGCGCAGCCGCAGGAAGAACCGTTCTATCCCGGCCGACCGCTCGGGGGTGAGCGGTGGAGCGTTGTCCGGGTGCCAGAACCCGACCAGGCCGAACTGGTTGCCGAGCATGACCCCGTCCAGCCCGAAGTCGGCCGTGAACGCGGCCGTCTGGGCGGCGACGAAGTCCCCGGCCGGAAGCCCGGCCGGGATGCCGTCGGGGAAGGCGGCGTACGGGCGCGCGTCGGCCGAGAGCGGGGCCGTCACGTCGATCACACCGGGGACCATGTGACCGCCGGCGTCGGCGCTGCCGGCGGCCGCCTCCGGGTGCCGTGCGGTCTTCCACTCGCTGCGGCAGAATTCCGGGCCTGGCTCCAGGTACTCCAGCAGGTTCACCCGCAGCCCGCGCCGCTCCGCCTCCGCCCGCACAGCCGCGTAGATCCCGGCCAGCGTCCGGTAGTCCATCGGCTGCTCGGAGACGACGAACATCGGCCCCGCGGAGTACGGGTTGGCCGAGCGCTCGCCGCCGTCGCGCACCCGGGCCAGCCAGTCACGGTTGTGCGCCCTGGTGATGGCGGCGGGCCCGCCGGGGCCGAGCGCGAAGCAGTTGTAGCGGGCCCAGTCGAAGCGGTCGTCCCATGCCTGGCGGCCCGCGTAGTCGAGAACGTGATCACCGTTGCCCGCGCAGAACACCACCGTGACCGGCCGGTCCACCAGCCAGGCGGCGTGGTGGTCGAAGAACGCCGCTATCCCGGGCTCCGGGTCGCGCAGGTCGTCGAAGATCTTGGGCGTGATCCACAGACACGCCTCCATGCTCGTCTCCATTGCGGTCACCACCGGGGTAGCGAGGGTGCGAAGTCTGGCTGGAAGCGGCGCGGGCAGCCGGCGCCATCGCGGATCTGGCGCCTCGAGCGCACGTAAGCCCCGTGTCGCCGGGCGAGCGGGGCGCGGCCGAGTGCCGTGCCGGACCGCGGCCCGTCCGGTACCGGCACCGCGCCCGCCCCTGCCTCGGTTCCGTCCCCGATGGGCTCGGCCGGCACGGCGTCGCCGACGTGGCCGTCCGCGCCGGACGGCGTCACGGGGGAGGACAGGATTCCGTTGAACGTCATGTTTTCCTTCGTGGGTGAGTGAGCGGGGTCACTTGGTGGAGGCGAACGCCTTGTCCATGCGGGCGAGCACGGTCGGCACGTCGATCGTGCCGTTGAACAGTTCCTGGATGGACGTCAGGTGCTCCTGCTGCACCTTCGGGTTGGGCCAGGCCTGGTCGGGGTAGAGGGTGGAGCGGCCGGACTTGACCGCCTCCAGCACCGGCTGCTGCAGCGCGTCGGCCTGGAAGGAGGGGCTGTTCAGCGCCGGGCTGCTGCCCGAGGCGGTGGCATACAGCGCCTGACCCTCGGGAGAGGCGAGGAACTGCATGAACTTCTTGGCCAGCGCCGGGTTCTTGGCCTTGGCGTTGACGCCGTAGACGATGCCCACCGACACCGGCAGGTAGGTGGCGTCGGCGTTGTCGGTGGCGGGGAACGGGGTCATCGAGAAGGTGGTGCCCTGCGGGGCGTAGGTGAGCGCCGAGGCCACCGCCGACAGCACGTGCACCACGCCCAGGGCCTTGCCCTGGGCGAGCATCTGCATCTGCTCGTCGTAGCCGACGCCGTTGGGGCTGTCGTTGAAGCACCCGGCGTCGCGCATCTGCAGGTATTGCTCCAGCGCCTGCTTCCACGGCGAGGTCGCGAAGCTGGCCGTGCCGTCCTTCTGCTGCTGGGCGAAGCCGGGGTTGGGCCCGTAGACCAGGGAGGCGGTCAGCGCGTACGGCACGAGCTGGGTGACCCAGGACGACTTCAGGCCCAGGGCGAAGGCGATGACGTTCTTTTCCTTGGCGGCCTTGCAGAAGGCCAGCACCTGCGGCCAGGTGGTCGGCGTGCTCAGCCCGCTTTTGCGCAGGGCCTGGTCGTTCCAGACGGCGCCGATCGCGCCGATCGTCACCGGGACGGCGACGATCTTGCCGTTCGGGTCGCTGGTGACGGCCCGCAGATCGGGGCTCAGGCCGCCGGCCCAGCTCTCGCCGGACAGGTCCAGGAGCATGCCGTCGGCGCCCAGGTCGCGCACGGCCATGGTGTTGCCGCCGCCGGGCCACATGCGGAACACGTCGGGGGCGGTGCCGGAGGAGAGCTGGGTGCGGATCTGCTGCTGGTAGGAGGCGTCGTCCTCGGTGAAGGTGGTCTGGACGGTGACGCCGGGGTTGGCCTTTTCGAACGCCTCGACCGCGGCCTTGGCCGGGCCCTGGCCCGCGGCGGCCAGCGTCAGCACCTGGGAGGCGGCACCGGCGGTGTCGGCGCCGGTGGCGCCCGGGCCCGCGGTGGAACAGGCGCTGAGGGCCACGGCCGTGACGGTGAGGCAGCACATGGATGTGAACGTTTTGATCGACTTCATGACAGACTCCGAATCGGGAACGGGGGGTGGGGCGCCGGCCCTTGCGGAGAGCCGGCCTGTGTGGAGTGTCGGCCTGTGTGGAGTGTCGGCCTGTGTGGAGCGTCAGCCTTTGAGGCCGCCGGCGAAGCCCTTGATGATGTGCTTTTGAAGCGCCAGGTAGACGACCAGGATCGGCAGGACGCTGATCACCAGGCCGGCGAAGATGAGCGGCCACTGGGAGACGTACTGGCTGACGAAGCCGTAGATGGCGACCGGGGCCGTGGTGTTGCCGCTGCCGCCCAGATACAGCAGCGGGGTGAAGAACTCGTTCCAGATGCCCACCGCGTTGAGGATGACCACGGTGCCGGTGACCGGGCGCAGCAGTGGGAAGACCACCAGGGCGAACGAGCGCAGCGGGCCGCACCCGTCCAGCAGCGCGGCCTCCTCGTAATCCAGCGGCAGCTCGCGCAGGAACATGGTGTACAGGAAGACCGAGAAGGGCATCTGCTGGCCGACGTTGATGACGATGACCGCCCACAGCGAGCCGAGCAGGCCGGCATCGCGCATGGTCGCGTACAACGGCAGCAGGGCCAGCTGGCCCGGGATGAGCAGGCCGCCGATCAGGAAGACGAAGGTGTAGCGCGACCAGGCGCGGGTGACCCGGGCCAGCGGGTAGGCGGCCAGGGCCGAGCAGGCGATGATCAACGCGACGCTGAGCGTCGTGATGAAGAAGCTGTTGGCCAGCGCCGCGCCCAGGCTGGCCTGGCTCCAGGCGGCGGCGTAGTTGTCCAGGGTGGGCGGGAACGCGAACGCCAGGGCGCTGCTTTGGCTGCTCTGCGGCTTCAGCGAGATGTTGAGCAGCCCGACCAGCGGGATGAGGAACCCGAGCGCGACGAGGATCAGGGTGATCTCCCGCGTCAGCGTCCGCCAGGTGTAGCGCGCGTGCATCAGTGACTCTTCCGGAGCGTGAGGCGGTACTGGATGGCGGCCAGGGTGGCGATGACCACGGTCATGACGACCGCCAGCGCGATGGACAGCGGGAAGTCGCCCAGGGTGAAGGCGTTCTTGTAGATCGCCGTGGAGATCGTCTCGGTCGCGGTGCCGGGGCCGCCGCCGGTCATGGCCATGACCTGGTCGAACTGTTTCAACCCGCCGATCAGGCAGAGCATCACGTTGATCACGACGGCGCCGTTGAGCAGGGGCAGCACCACGCTGCGGAAGGTGTGCCAGGGGCCGGCGCCGTCGATGCGGGCGGCCTCCAGCACCTCGCGCGGGATGGCCTGCAGCCCGGCCAGGTAGATCACCATCGAGTAGCCGGCGAACTGCCAGACGATCTCGGCGGCGATCGCGTACAGCGCGGTGTCGGGGTCGCCCAGCCAGTCGTGGGCCAGCGCGCCCAGGCCGACGGCCCGCAGCGCGTCGTTGACCGCGCCGTTGGGGGAGAGCAGGAAGCTCCACACGTATCCGGCGACCAGCGGGGTGAGCACCACGGGCGCGAAGAAGATCACGCGGAGCGCGTAGCGGCTTTTGACCAGGGTGTTGACGCCCAGGGCCAGCAGCAGCCCGACGACGTTTTGTACCACGGTCACCATCGCGGCCAGCAGCAGGGTGTTGGCCAGGGCGTCCAGCGCGGTGCGGTCGGTGAAGACCGCGGCGTAGTTGTCCAGGCCGACGAACGACCAGTCCGGTCGTAGCCCGTTCCAGTCGGTGAAGGAGAACAACGCGCCGTTGACGCTGGGGACGACGACGATGAAGAGGTAGACCGCGAGCGCCGGCACGACAAACCACCACGGCGCTCGCACGCCCCCTGTGTGGCGGGTCTTCCGGGCCGCACCGGGAGGTTCCTGCGCGGTGGGTTCCCGCACTCCCGGCGGTGTCGTTGTCGCATGCGGCAAAGCCACGGGGGACTCCTCTCACATATGTCCATAATCGCGTCTGTGTTCATATATGTGACGCGATTCACATAAGCGGACGTGGCCCGTACGGTGTAGGTGGGCTCAGGGGGTTGGATGGTCGCGGCCGTCATGCGAAGGCCACTCCTTTGAGTGGCTGTGAATCGATTCACAACGTTTCGGGCAGGTTACGTGTCGCCCGAACCCGTGTCAATGGTGCTCGGGCCGGGCGGCGGAGACGGAAGACCGCGCCGCCCGCTCCCGCGTCCGTGGGTCCCGGGCCGGCGGCGCGGGCGTGCGGCGGCGCGTCGCTCGCCCGGAGCGCCGGACCGGCCGACGTGCTCAGTCGACATGTGAATCGATTCACAATTGCGCTAGGCTGGCGGACAACCCCCGATCACACCCGGTGGACACGACAGTGAGGAGCGCGATGACCTCTGAACCGGCGCCCAGGCGGTCGAGGGCCGAGGATTCCGCCGCCACGGTGGGCGATGTCGCAGCACGCGCCGGGGTCTCGCGAGCGACCGTCTCCTACACCTTCACCCAGCCGAACCGGGTCTCGCGCGAACTGCGCCAGCGCGTCCTCGCGGCGGCCGACGAGCTCGGCTACGTCGGCAACGACGCGGCGCGGCGGCTCCGGGTCGGCCACAGCCTCGCGCTCGGGCTGCTCATCTCCAGCACCAGCAACCCCGTCTACGCGGAGATCGCGGCGGGCGCCGAGGCGGAGGCCGCCGCGCACGGCCGCTTCATCCTGGTCGCCAACAGCGACGAGAGTCTCGAACGCGAGCGCGCCTACATCAGCTTCTTCGAGTCCCAGCAGGTGAGCGGCATCCTCGCCATTCCGGTCGGCGACGTTCCCGCGGAGCTGCTCGAGCTGAGGCGGCGGGGGACACCGTTCGTCCTCGCCGGTGTCGCCGCGGGGCCGCACAGCTATCCGGCGATCTCCGGCGACAACGAGCGGGGCGGCTACCTCGCCGCCTCGCACCTGCTCGCCCAGGGCCGGCGGCGCCTGCTCTTCGTGGGCGGCGCGCACCCTCACGTCGACCTGCGGCTGGCGGGGGCCAAACGGGCGGTCGCCGAGTCCGCGGCGCCGGCCTCGCTTGAGGTCATCCGCGCGCAGGTCCAGACCGCGAAGGTCGGCGAGGCGGTCTCGCGGACACTGCTCGAACGCCCGAAGACCGGCTTTCCCGACGGGATCGTCGCGGGCAACGACCTGCTCGCGCTCGGCCTTCTGCACGGGCTCATCCTGGCCGGGGTCCGGGTGCCGGGGGATCTCTCCCTCGTCGGCTACGACGACATAGAGTTCGCCGACTTCGCGATCGTGCCGCTCACGACCATCCGGCACCCTTCCGCGGCGCTCGGTGCCAGCGCCGTCCGGATCCTGCTCGGCATCGAGGAGGAGCAGGACACGAAGGGGCGTTTCGAGCCCGAGCTCGTGGTCCGCGCGACGTCCCTTCCCCTCGCGGGGAACGACCGCGGGTAGCGCGCCGGGCCGTCGTCGCCTCCGCGCGGGCTCGCCGGGGCGCGCACGCTGAGCGGCCACTCGTAACCGGCTGTTGACATGGCTGCAACGCCGTCACTACGCTCGCCGCACACCAAGCCGTGAATCGATTCACAGACGCGGCGCGGGTGCCACAGCGCAGGCCCCGGGACGTCCCGGGCTGTCGTTTCGCGGGCGTTCCACGGTGATCAGCGGGTCCGTCCGGCCGATCGCCGGCGCTCACCACACCGCATCCTGGAGGCACGACCATGAGATCGAAACGACACGGCGGGAGCCCCGGCGCCCGTGGCGGTCACCGGATCGCCGCGGTGGCCGTCACCGCCGCCCTGACGCTGGCACCGGCCGTCCCGGCGGCCGCGGAGACGTCGTCGCAGCCGGGCGAGGTGCCGGCGGTCGTCTCCGGGCCACTGCCCGAAGTCGCCGCCCTCGACCCGGGCAAGATCGACCTCGCCGACTTCACCGGCCTGGAACAGCAAATCGCCCCCTATCTCGCCAACCTCGCCCGGCTCGCCAACAGCGTCAACGACGACAGCACCGTGAACTACGGTTACATCACCTGCAACTGCTGGCGCACGGGGCAGGGGCCGAACGACGCGCGCGTCATGGAGAACGTCCTCACGCTCGCCTACTTCTACACCGCAGACCGCCCGTGGAACCCGTACTACCGGGACGAGGCCCTGCGCAAGCGCCTTGAGGCGGCCCTGCAGTTCATGCTCGGCACCCAGAACGCCGACGGATCGTTCCCGCAGGGCGGCGGCGACGTCCACTCGCGTGCCGCGACGGGCTTCGCGCTCGAACTCTACGCGATCATGCTGGAGCTCTTCGACGCCGACGGCACGATCGATCCGGCACTGGTCTCCTCCCTGACCGAGGCCATGAAGGCGGCCGGCCGGTGGTTCCTGGAGGACGAGGAGGTCTGGGGGCCGCGTGGCTCACAGTTCGCCAACCAGGTCGCGGGCGGGCTGGTCGGCATCTCCCGCCTCCTCGACCGCCTGGACGACCCGGCGCTGCGCACGCGCTTCCAGGAACGCCTCGCCGACCACGAGAGGATCGCGCAGAGCGAGGCCGGCTTCTTCCGCGACGGCACGGTCGCGCACCGCTACAGCCTCGAAGTCCACGCGGAAGACCTCGCCGGATGGGGCGACCCCGCCACCCGGGCGACGATCGACCGGATGCAGACGCGCTACATGGACTGGGCCCAGTACAACCTGCTCTACGACACGCGACTCGACGGCTACTTCATCAACACGGCGATCGACTCGCGTCACCGCGGCTGGAACTACGCGGGCGAGCTGCCGATCGGCTCCAACAACCTCTGGGGCTCGACGATCCCTCAGGCGCGGGCCTACGCGACCACCCAGGAGGAGATCCGGAAGCGCCGCGCGGCCTTCGCCGAGGCGGGCTGGCAGACCTCGGTCGCGCCGCTCATCGCTCCGACGTGGGCCTACCTCGACCCCTCGATCATCCGTGACGTCGCGTTGAAGGAGGAGTACTACCCGGCGGCCGCCGAGCGCCGGGCGGCCGTCGACACGCTCCGGCCCTACGCGGGCGCCCCGTACACCGAGTACCGCGCGGACTCGGTCACCGGCCAGCGGTTCGTCTTCGCCAAGCGACCCGCCTACGTCGTCGGCATGGGCTTCGGCAAGCATGTCAACACCCAGTACGGCTTCTGGGACAACCAGCGCTTCGGACTCAACTACCTCTACGACCCGAAGCTCGGCGTCGTCGTCCAGGGCCAGAACGCCCCCCAGATCGGTGCTCCGCGCACCCGTCCGGTGGAGGCGGAGCTGTCCTGGGGCACCGGCTGGGTCGCGGCGGACGGCGTGCACTTCGACGCCTACGACCAGCCGGTCCCCGAGTTCTTCCGTGACGGCTCCCCCGTCGATCCCGCGGCGGTGGACGACCTCGACGCCCTGGAGATCCGTTACGCGGCGGCGGGCAGCCCGGTGACCAAGTCCGTCACCCTCGGCGACAAGCTCACGGTGCGCGTCGAGGGCTCGGGTGACTTCTTCGAACGCATCCCGCTCGTGCTGGAGGAGGACGACACGCTCCAGTGGATCGGCGGCGGCCCCGTCGAGGTCGGCTCCCGGGCCGGTGCCGAGGGCGTCTCCGGAGTCGTCGTCAACCGCGACGGGCGAAGTGTGGAGATCCGCTGGACGGGCGCCGGCGCCGCGACCGTGTGGCCCTCGGCCTTCCCGGTGGCGGGAGGGAAGCGGACCCTCCAGGTCGTCGACATCAAGGCCGCGGGCACGCTCAGTTACGACATCCGTGTCGTCGACGACGCGTGTGCCGGCTCCGACGAGCGGGCGCGAGTCTTCATCGGCAGCCGGGACACCGGTGTCGCCAACGCCGACGACGGCACCGGCTGCACGGTCGCCGACCTCCTGCGGGCCGACGAGCAGTGGGAGAGCCGCAGCGCCTTCGTCGTCCACGTCACGAAGACGTCCGCGGCGCTCGCCCGTAAGGGCGTGCTGAGCCGGCGCGACGCCGCGCGGCTCGTCGCCGCCGCGGCGCGCTCCGACGTCGGCCGCGACCTCGTCACCGCCACGCCGGAGACCGCGAACGTCGTGGCCGGGCAGGAGCTCACGGTGCGGGTCTCGGGCCGGAGCATCGGCAAGGCGACCGTCTCGGGGCCGTGCCTCACCGGCGACGCCACCGCCTCGGGCCCCGGCGACCTGAAGGTCACCGTGCGGGAGACGACGCTTCCCGGATCGTGCCGGCTCGACGTCGAGACGCTGCGCACCACCGGGACGACCGAGATCGACACCCTTGCGCTGCAGATCGTGCCGGACGCCGAGGGTGTCGTCTTCCGCGACGGTTTCTCCTCGGCGGCGGCGACGTCCGAGGCGTGGACCGCCGTCGACGGCACCTGGGCCGTCGCCGACGGCGTGTACCGCCAGCAGGACACGACGCGCACGGGCTGGAAATCCGTCGTCGACGATCTGCGGGTCGCCGACGGCTTCGTCGAGACCGGTATCGACTTCCGGACGCTCGCGACCTCGACGGCCTTCGGCGGCGTCCAGGTACGGACCGCGAAGCCGGGCGACGCCTACACGCAGTCCGGATACATGGTCTATCTCCGTCCCAACGGTTCGGTCGACGTCTTCCGAGCCGGCACGGGCGTCATCGCGACGGGTTCGGGCGCGGCGGTCACGGGGCCGACGACGCTCCGCGTCGAGCTGCGCGGTGCCGAGATCCGGGCCTTCGTCGGCGGGGAGACGACACCGCGCGTCACCGTCACCGATCCGAATCCGATCACCGGGCCCGGATCCGTGCAGCTCGTCACGGGCCGCGCGGCCGTCGACTTCGACAACGTCCGCGTGGCGACCGCGCTCCCGTGACCGCCACCGCTCCGATGCCCGCCTCCGCCCGGTCCACCCGCTGAACGACGGCGAAGGCGGCACCGGGGCGAAACCCCGCGCCGGCTCCGGCGGGCACCGCGGCGGTGCCCGCCGGCCTTCTCACGATCGCGTAGCGGAAACCGGGGAAAAACACGTTTCAGGCGTGCTTGAGATCGGCTTAGGCTGATCTTCAGCGTGGGCTCTTCCCCGCGGCCGCCTTCCCCCGTGACCAGCGGCCGCCGACCAGGCGGCGCGCGGTGCGCGGGGTGCGGTCGCGCTGGTCCGTACGGAACCAGAGCTGGACCTGGGCGCCGCCGAGGGCGGAGGCGTCGATCCGCAGCGTGCCGCCGGCGGACTCGGCGAGCCGGCGGGCGATGTCCAGCCCGAGACCGGTCGACCCCGCGCCGGAGGCCCCCCGGCGCAGTGCCGCCGCGGGGTCGGGGATGCCCGGACCCGCGTCGGCCACCAGCATGCCCACCGTCCCCGCGCCCCGGTGCAGGGTCACCGTGAACGCCGTGCCCTCGGGGGTGTGCCGGAAGACGTTGCCGAGCAGGGCGTCCACCACGGCGCCGAGCTCGGTGGCCGCCACCGGGACCGGGACCGGCTCCGCGGCGCCGATCAGCTCCCACGGGCGTCGCTGGTCCTCGGCCAGGGCGGACCAGAAGGCGAGCCGCTCGCGCAGCACCTGGGCGGCGTCGCAGTGGACCCGTTCCGGCGCGCGGGAAGGCTGCCGGGCCGCCGCGATGATCCTGTCGACCTCCGCCTCCAGCCGGCCCAGCGCGTCGCGGCTCTGCTCGGCCTCCGGCCCCAGGTGGTCCAGGCTGAGCCGGAGCGCGGTCAGCGGCGTGCGGAGCCGGTGCGACAGGTCGGCGGCCATCTCCCGCTCGGCGGCCAGGAGCTGGACCACCCGGTCGGCCATGCTGTTGAACGCCTCGCCGGCCGCGACCAGCTCGGGCGGGCCCTCGGGCTCGATGCGGACGCTGAGGTCTCCGGAACCGAGCGAGGCCGCCGCCCGGCCCAGCCGCTGCGCCGAGCGCACCATCCGCACCCCCAGCCGGTCGCCGACCAGCACCGAGCCCGCCACGAGCACCGCCGCCACCCCGGTCAGCACCGCCCAGGACGCGGTGACGCCTCGCGTGAGGTCGTCGGAGGGGATGAAGATCTCGACCACCGCGGTCCGGTCACCGTCCAGGGCGACCGGGCGCAGCAGCAGGTAGCCGTTCTCCATCTCCGCGGTGACGGCCCGCGTCCGCCGGGAGGTGGCGGCCACGGTCCCGGCGGGAGCCCGGGCCGCGCCGACCGTGCCACCGCCGGGCAGGTGGAGCGCGATCCGGTCCCGCGCCCCGGTGCTGAGCAGCGCGTGCGTCAGCCGGTCCGGGTCGACGGTGATGGCCAGCACCGGCACCAGTGCCGACGCCTGCCGTTCGGCCTCGGCCAGGGCCCGGCCGCGGGCGGCCTCCTTGACGATGAGCCCCAGCGGGATGAGGAAGGCCAGGGCGACCATCGAGGTCCCCGCCACGGTGAGCAGGGCCAGGGTCCGCCTCATGAGGGCGTGATCAGCATGACGCCCACCCCGCGCACGGTGTGCAGGTAGCGGGGGGCGGAGGCGCTCTCCCCGAGCTTGCGCCGCAGCCACGACAGGTGCACGTCGATCGTCTGGTCGTCGCCGTACGACTGCTGCCAGATCTCGGTGAGCAGCTCCTTGCGGGGGACCACCCGGTCGACGCGGGCGGCGAGGTAGGCGAGCAGGTCGAACTCGCGCCTGGTCAGGGTGAGCGGCACGCCGTCGAGGCTGGCCTCGCGCCGGTTCAGGTCCACCGAGAGCCCGCCGACGCACAGCATCGGGGGCGGGGTGGTGCTGCGCGCCCGGCGCAGCACGGCGTCCAGCCGGGCGTTGAGGTGGTCACCGGAGAAGGGTTTGACCAGGTAGTCGTCGGCCCCCGACTGGAGCAGGCGGACGATCTCCGCTTCGTCGTCGCGGGCCGTGGCCACGATGACCGGCACGCTGGAGACGCTGCGCACCATCTTGAGCGCCTCGGAGCCGTCGAGGTCCGGGAGCCCGAGGTCGAGGACGACCGCGTCCGGCGGGTTCAGCGTGATCTCCCGCAGCGCGTCCAGGGCGCGCCCGGCGCTGCGCACCGCGTGCTGCCGTCTGCTCAGTTCCTGAATGATCGCGGATCGTACGTATTCGTCGTCTTCCACCACCAGAACTGTTGCCATGTGAGGTAACCGTAGTAAGGAATGAGACGTATGAGGTAATAATTCACCGCATGCGCCAGACGTTGGGGTTCATCGCGGTGTGGTGTGGAGCCACGGCCCTGGCCATCTCGGTCGCCTGGTTCGGCGTTCGTGATGTGCTCCGCAGCGAGGTCTTCGACGACGTCGCGATCGAGCCCCTCGACGCCGCGCTCGTGCGTACGGCCGACGCCCCGCTTCCCGCCGCGGCCCCGTCGGGGCCGCAGCCCGCCGGCCCGCCGGCCGCCTCGGGCGCGTCCCGGCGCACGGCCTCTCCCCGGCCGACACCGGCCGCGCCCGCAGAGGACGTCGCCCGGCCCCGCAGGACCCCGTCGAAGATCAGGGTGGCACCGGCGGACACCCGCGCGCCCGACGCCGCCGGGACCACGGCCTCCCCGACGCCGTTCGCCTCCGGCGCCACCCGGGCCGCCGAGCCCGCGGCGTCCCCGACGTCCGCCCCGCCCACCCGCTCCTTCGCCGACGAGAACGTGCGGGTGGTGGACGTCAAGGGCGGCTCGGTCTCGTTCGTCATCGAGAACGGCGTGTGCCGCCTGATCGCCGCCGCACCCGCCGCGGGCTACGAGGCCAAGGTGGCCTCGGCCACCGGCTGGATCCGGGTCGACCTGGTGCGAGGGCAGCACGGCTCGGCGGTCTTCTGCATCGGCGGGGAGAACCGCACAGACCTGTGGGAGTACTGAGCCCTGTGCACCGGGGCGTCGTGTTCGCCGGATCCGCCGCCCACCGCGGCCGTCCGGGCGGCGGCTCGCCGCGTCGTCGCCGGCCACCCCGGTGCGCTGCGGCTCCGCACCGTAGCCGTGCGCGGCATCACCCGGCCGATCCTCACACCGGCGAGATGCGCGGGACCTCCTGGCCCGCCCCGGATCCGTCTCCGGAACCCGCCCCGGGGCGCGGGAACGCCTCGATCTCGCGCAGCCGGGCGGCCGCGTCGGCGATGCGCTCCTCGCCGAAGACCGCGATGCCGTGCAGTTCCAGCAGGGCCGTGGTGACCCCGTGGCCCGGCGTGCGGTTGCCGCGGAAGGTGCCGTCATAGACGGTCAGGCTGCCGCACGAGGGGCTGCCCTCCTTGAGGATCGCCACCTTCACGTCGAAGGACCGGGCGACGGCGAGCGCCGCCTGCGCCCCGGCCAGAAAGGCCCCCGTGACGTCGTCGCCCTGCGCGGTCAGCACCCGGGCCGCCCCGGCGAGCACGGCCGGCCCCCCGGCGCCGCCCTCGATCTCGGCGGCCGGGCGGGGGACGGGCAGCCCGCCTTCGACCTCGGGGCAGAAGGGGATGAGCCGCCCCTCCTCGCGCCAGACGGCCAGCAGCGCGTCGCCGCTGGTCTTGGCGGCACCGTCGTAACGGACCTTCCGCCCCATCAGGCAGGCACTGACCAGAATCCTCTCCACCGGTCCAGATTACGCGGCGCGGTGGGGAGGGCGAGGGGGGCGGGCAGTACCCTGCTGCTCATGTTCTTCGAGCCCCGGGTGCTCCGATGATCGGCCCGCTCGCGACGGGCCTGATCCTGCTGTCACTGGCGATCGGGCTGTTCAGCCTGCTGAGCACGGCGCGTGACAAGGCGATGGGGGCCACGCTCCTCATCTCCCTCGGCGTGCTGGAGCTCGGCCTGCTCGTCCAGGCGGGGTTCGTGATCGCCGCGCTGGTGCGGGGCGAGGGGCCGCAGGAGACGGCCACGCTCATCGGCTACCTCGCGGGCACCCTGGTCATCCCCCCGGCGGCGGCGTTCTGGGGGTTCGGGGAGCGCTCGCGCTGGGGCCCGGCGGTGATCGCGGTGGCGGGCTTCGCGATCCCCGGCATGGTCGGGCGGATGCTCCAGATCTGGCAGGGGTTGGTGTGAGCGAGCGGAACCGGTTGGGGGCGGGGTGAGCGAGCCGGCGATCGGCACCGGGCCGGGGCGTGCCCTGGTCGCGGTCTACGGGGTGTTCGCCCTCGCCGCGGGGGCCCGCGCCGGCGTGCAGATCGCGACACGCTTCGGCGAGGCCCCGCTGGCCTACGCGCTGTCGGCGTTCGCCGCCGCCGTCTACATCGTGCTCACCGTGGCCCTGGCCCGGGGGAACCGGGTGCTCGCGCTGGTCGCCTGCGGCATCGAGCTGGCCGGGGTGCTCGTCGTCGGCACCCTCAGCCTGGTCGACCCCGAGGCGTTCCCGCGCGCCACGGTCTGGTCCGGCTACGGGAGCGGATACCTCTTCATCCCGTTCGTACTCCCCGTCCTGGGGCTTTATTGGCTTTTGCGGCGTCGCTAGTTAGGCCCGGACCTCACCGGGCAGCTTGCCTCCCGAACCGACCAAACCACAAGGGAGGCACGGTCATGAGCACGATCGAACAGTCCATCGACGTCAACGTCCCGATCCGGACGGCGTACAACCAGTGGACCCAGTTCGAGAGCTTTCCGGAGTTCATGGAAGGCGTCGAGTCGATCAAGCAGCTGAGCGACACGCGTACCGCGTGGATCGTCGAGATCGCCGGGGTCCGCCGGGAGTTCGAGGCGGAGATCACCGAGCAGCACCCCGACGAGCGGGTGGCCTGGAGGTCGGTCGACCGGCCGCACCAGGCCGGTGTGGTCACCTTCCACCACCTGGGCCCGGACACCACCCGGGTCACGCTCCAGATGGAGTACGACCCCGAGGGCTTCGTCGAGACCGTCGGCGACTGGCTGCAGATCGTCCGCATGCGCGTCCGCGGCGACCTGGAGCGTTTCAAGGCGTTCATCGAGTCGCGCGGCGCGGAGACCGGCGCCTGGCGTGGCGAGGTGCCCGGCCCGCACCAGCACGGCGCGGGCGACCAGGTGACGGGAGGGGTCCGCGGTACCGGCGTCGGTGGCGGTTACGGCTTCGACGAGCCGGCTCCGCCGCGCACCGTCGGCCAGACGTACCCGCCGGAGTCCCCGCTGCCCCCGCCCGGCGGCGGGCCGCTGCCGCCGGCCGGCCGCCGTCCCGGCGAGGAGCCCCCGCTGACTCCGGGGCCGCGCATCTGACGCCGGAACCCGGCCCCCGCGGTCCGGGGCCGGGCGTCGGCGTCTTGCGCCGACGGCCGGCCGCTGAGAAGACCGGGTCACGTCCTGTAAAGGGAAGTGTGGCCCGGTTTTCAGGTTGTTAGGGATTTGTGTCCTATTTCAGGACGGTGGAACAGTCAGGAACAAAACGAGGTTTCAGTCCTGTTACAGTTGGAGTCAACCAATCATCCTATGATTGAACGGAACCACTGAGGAGGACTGAACCCCGCATGAGCGTGCTCACCCACCACCCCCGGGGCCGCACAGGTAGACCGACAGGTTCCCTCGCCTGGTTGCTCGTGCTGGGGATCGTTCTCGCCGCGCTGAACCTGCGCACCGCCGTCACCAGCGTCGGGCCGGTGCTCGACCAGATCTCCTCCGGCCTGGGCATGACCGGCGTCGGGGTCGGGCTGCTCACCACCTTGCCCGTGCTCATCTTCGCCTCGGTCGGCGCGCTGACCCCGTCGCTGGCCAGGAAGGTCGGGGAGCACCGGCTGCTGCTGTTCTCCCTCATCGTCCTCGGGGCCGGCCTGCTCATCCGCTCGATGGTGAACTCGGCCGAGGTGTTCCTCTACAGCAGCGCCCTGGCGCTCTCGGGCGGAGCGGTGGGCAACGTGCTCATCCCCAGCCTGATCAAGCGTCACTTCCCCGGCCGGGCCGGGACCATGACCACCGTCTACACCACCGCCCTCGCGGTGGGCACGATGCTCGCGGCCGCCGCGACCGTGCCCATCGAGCGGGCCGCCGACGGCAACTGGCACGTCGCGCTCGGCGTGTGGGCGGCGCTCGCCGCTGTCGCCGCCATTCCGTGGCTTGCGCTCGCGCGCAGTGAGCCGGAGCGGCGCAGCGCGGACGGGCAGGTGGGCGCCGGAACCCTGGTCCGCAGCAGGCTGGCCTGGGCGGTCGCCGCCTATTTCGGCACGCAGAGCATGGTCGCCTACATCATGTTCGGCTTCCTGCCGAAGATCCTCATCGACGGTGGCTACAGCACCGGCCAGGCCGGGCTGGTCCTCGGCGTCTTCACCGCGATCGGCATCCCGGTCTCGCTGGTCGTGCCCTGGATCGCCGCCAGGTTCACGGACCAGCGGCCCGTGGTGGCGGCCTTCGTGGCCTTCTACGTGGCCGGCTTCCTGGGGCTGTGGCTGGTGCCGTCCGGCCCGGCCTGGCTGTTCGCGATCCTGGTCGGCATCGGGATGGGGTCGTTCCCGCTCGCGCTGACCATCCTCGCCGTGCGCACCCGCACCCCCGAGGCCACGGCCGCGCTGTCGGCCTTCGGGCAGAGCGTCGGGTATCTCATCGCGGGCGCCGGGCCACTGCTCATCGGCGTCATGTACGAGGCGACGGGCGGCTGGACGCTGCCGTTCCTGCTGCTGTTCGCGGTGGTGGGCGTGCAGCTCGCGGCCGGCTGGTACGCCGCCCGCCCCGGCTACCTGGAGGACGAGCGCGCGATCGCGCGTTGACCCCCGCCATCCGGTGCGGCTTGCGCCCCTCGGGGGCGGCGCAAGCCGCACTGGCATGATGGGGGGATGCCGATCACGCACTCGACGCACGTCACCTATCCGAGGGGAGAGGTCACGGGGCGCTCCACCGTCGTCGCGACCGTGCCGGTGGAGGACCGGCACGGGACGATCGTGGCCGAGACCCCGTTCCACCCGCTGGACCACACCTGGCCCGACCAGCCCGCCGACGCGGGGACGATCGCGGGTCTCGTGGTGACCGACTGCGTGACCGGGGCCGTGGCGGAGGACGGGGAGACCGTCCACCTCGGCGATGACATCCCCGTGCGCCGCGGCACCCCCGGCTGGCACTGGCTGGTCGTCCACGTCACCGCCGAGCCGGTGGCGGGCGGTCCGGGCACCGAGGTCGAGCTGGCGGTCGACGCGGCCAACCGCCGCGCGCTGTCGGCCGGGCACACCGCCTGTCACCTCGCCGCGCTCGCGTTGAACGCGGCGCTGGCCGGGCGATGGCGCAAGGAGGCGCGCGCCGACGGGCTGGGCCATCCCGACTTCGACCAGACCGCGATCGTCTCCTCCCGGATCCTGCCCGGCGGCAGCCGGGACGTCTACCGGCTGGGCAAGTCGCTGCGCCGCAAGGGCTTCGTCGTCGAGGGACTGACCGACGAGCTTCCGGAGATCGCCCGGCGGGTCGGCGACCGGCTCAAGGAGTGGGTCGCGGCCGACGCCCCGGTCCGGGTCGACGCCCCGGGGCCCGAGCTGACCGCCCGGCGCACCTGGCACTGCGGCCTGCCGGAGGCCGAGGTCTCCATCCCCTGCGGAGGTACGCACCTGTCGCGCACCTCCGAGCTCGGCGCGGTCGCCGTCACCCTGGAGCTGTCCGCCGACGGATCCGAGCTGACCATGCTCACCACCGTCGGCTAGGGCGGGCCCCTGGCCCCGCGCCTCCGGCGCCGGGTCCGCGGGCCCGGAGGGGGGGAGCGATCCGGTTCGTCAGGTGACGGGATTCTCACCCAGGGCCAGGCGGGTGACGTCGCCGGTGCGGGCGCCCTCGTCGAAGGCGGTCTCGTACGCCCGGGAGCCGAGCGCCAGACGCACCAGGCCGTCGGCCTCGGCGTGGGCGTCGCGGAACGGCCGGAGCCCGGCGAGCACGACGCCGGTCGACTGCCGTAGCCGGTGCGCGGCCCCCAGCAGCCGGGCGGCGTAGTCATGGCGGCCGGCGGCGGCCGCGGTCCAGGCCAGCCCCTCGACCCCCCACACCGGCCCCCAGGAGTCGTCGATGGCCCACTGGCGGCGCAGGGAGTCGCGGAACAGGGCGACGGCCTCGCCGAGGTCGCCGTGGCGCAGCTCCATGAGCCCCCGGCTCCACAGCGCCCACGAGTAGGCCCAGGCCGCCCCGCGCGTCTCGGCGTCGGCCAGGTACTCCAGACCGGCGGCGACCGCGGTGTCCCGGTCGCCGAAGAACGCCGCGGACATCGCCCACAGCATCGTGGCCATGTGGGCGTCGCCGATCTCGCCGCCGCGCCGGAACCGTTCACGCGCCCGCGCCAGCATCGGGATGGCCCGTGCGTCCCCCCGCACGAGCATCGCGTGGGCGCCCTCGATGTACGTGACCGCGGCCGCGCTCGTGTCGCCGAGGCGCCGCGCCGCGTCGCGGTGGTCGGCCAGGAACGCGACGGCGGCCCGCTGGTCACCCTGGAACAGCGCGATCCACGCGTGGAGCGCCGCCGCGCTCACCCGGAGCGGGCCGGGCGGGCACGGAGCCAGGGCGAGCGCCCGTCCCAGCCAGTGACGTCCCTCGCCGAGGGTGCTGCTGAAGAACCAGCACCGGGTCCGCGTCAGGTTCGTGGCGATCTCCACCCCGGCCTGGGCCTCGCCCGGCTCCGAGATGGAGAACTCCAGCGCGGTCCGCAGGTTCGGCAGCTCCCGGCGCAGCCGGGACAGCCACTCGACCTCGCGGGGGCCGCACCAGTCGGTCGCGGCCCGGCGGACCAGAGCGCGGTAGTGGTCGAGGTGGCGCCGCCGCAGTGCCGTGTCCTGGCCGAGGTCGCGCAGCCGCTGCCGCCCGTACTGCCGGATGGTCTCCGGCAGCCGGTAGCGGGTCCGGCCGCCGGCGCGGGTCACGGTCACGATCGACTTGTGGGCGAGACCCGCGAGGACGTCCATGACGTCCTCGCGGGCGAGCCCGTCGCCCGAGCACACGGTCTCGGCCGCCGCCAGGTCGAACCCGCCGGAGAACACCGACAGCCGCGCCCACAGCCGCCGCTCCTGCTCCGTGCACAGGTCGTGGCTCCAGTCGACCACGCCCCGCAGGGTGCGGTGGTAGCGGGGGGAGATCTGGCTGCCGCCGTCGCTCAGCAGCCGGAACCGGTCGTCGAGACGTTCGAGGATCTCCTCGATCGAGAGCGTGCCGAGCCGCACCGCCGCCAGCTCGATGGCCAGGGGGATGCCGTCCAGGCGCCGGCACAGCTGGGCGACGGCGCCGCGGTTACGCTCGGTGATCCGGAAGTCGGGGGCCGAGGCCGCGGTGCGGTCCGTGAGCAACCGCACCGCCTCGTAGCGCGTCAGCGGCTGCCCCGCGTCGTCACGGGCGGGCACGGTCAGGGGCGGCACCCGCAGGAAGTGCTCTCCCGGGAGCCCGAGCCGCTGCCTGCTGGTCGCGAGCACACGCAGGCCGGGTGCCGCCCGCAGGAGCGCGGCCGTCAGCGTCGCGACGGCGCCGACCACGTGCTCGCAGTTGTCCAGCACCAGCAGCGTCTCCTTCCCGCGCAGGTGCTCGACCAGGACGTCCACGCCGGGACGCGCCGACTGGTCGCGGACGCCGAGGGCCTCGGCCACCGCCCGGTCGAGCAGCTCCGGCTCGGTCAGCGGCGCGAGATCGGCCAGCCACACCCCGTCCGGGAAGCTCCGCGCCACCCGCGTGGCCGCCCGCAACGCCAGCCGTGTCTTGCCGACCCCGCCCACGCCGGTCAGGGTGACCAGGCGGGCGCTCTCCAGCAGCCGCCGCGCGTCGGCGAGTTGTCGTTCGCGGCCGACGAACGTCGTCATCTCGGCCGGGAGGTTGCCGGGCGCCCGCGCGGCGCCGCGCGGGCCGGCACCGGCCGGGGCGCCGCGGTGTGCGTCATCGGACCGGCCGCCGCCCGATACGCCGCCATCGGACCGGCCGCCGCCCGATACGCCGCCACCCGCTGTGCCATCGTCGCCATCGTCGCCACCGCCGTGCGAGCAGTCGCCCGGCCCGCCGCCGGTCGTGGACGGCGGCCGGGCGCACGCGGGGACCGGGGTCATGAGCGCGGGGTCCGCGGCCAGTATCCGGCGGTGCAGCTCCCTCAGCTCCGCGCCGGGGTCGACGCCCAGCTCCTCGGCGAGCAGTCCGCTGACGGCGCGGTAGCACTCCAGCGCCTCACCCTGGCGTCCCGACCGGTACAGCGCCAGCATCCGCTGCGCCCAGAACCGTTCCTGCAGGGGGTGACCGGTGGTCAGCTCCCGCAGCTCCGGGAGGACCTCCGCGTGCCGGCCCAGCAGCAGGTCCGCCTGGATCCGCAGCTCGACCGCGCCCAGCCGGCGCTCGGCCAGCACGGGCACGACCTCCCGCTGCAGGGGTTCCGACGGCACGTCCGACAGCGGCTGCCCGCGCCACAACCCCAGCGCCTCCCGGAGCAGCACCGACGCCCGGTCGGCCGCGCCCGCGGCCGCGGCGGCCCTGGCGTGACGGACCAGGGCATCGAAGCGGTGCAGATCCACCGCGTCACCGGCCGCCTCGATCAGATACCCCTGCGGGCGGGTCAGCACCGGGCCGTTCTCGCCGTCGCCCGCCGTTCCCGCCGCCCGCGCGGCCCCGGCCAGCACGCGGCGCAACCGCATCACGTAGTTCTGCAGGGTGTTGCGGGCCCCGTCGGGCGGGGACTCCCCCCACAGGCGGGTCACCAGGGTCCCGACGGGGACGACTCTGCCCGCGTCGAGCAGCAGCGAGGCCAGGAGCACCCGCTGCTTGGCCGCCCTGACCGGCACAGGACGCCCGTCGTGCAACACCTCGACCGGCCCCAGAACCCTGAACTCGAAACCTGTCCCCATCGCTGTCCCCGGCGGCCGGATTCCCTGATGAACACCCCTGGCATGACGTCGCGTTGCCGAACAGTTACTCTAGGTCATAAATCCGTGACTGTGTGTGATTATCGGGTGATCGGGAGGTGGCCGGTGTCCCGTTCCGGCGGTGCGGCCCCCGCGCGGCCCGCACGCGGCCCGGCCGCGCGCAGGGCGGCTCGGGCCGCGGCCAGGGCGCTGTGCGAGGAGACCTCGCTGAGCAGCCCGGGAGCCGCGACCGCGTCACCGGCCAGCCAGACGCCGTCTCCACGGTCGATCGCGGGCCGGTCCCGCCAGGAAAGGCCGGGCAGGTCCAGCGCGCCGGTGCGGCCCCCCGCCATGGCC
This sequence comes from Streptosporangium fragile, assembly GCF_039534445.1. Lineage (NCBI taxonomy): Bacteria > Bacillati > Actinomycetota > Actinomycetes > Streptosporangiales > Streptosporangiaceae > Streptosporangium > Streptosporangium fragile. The sequence goes on from NZ_BAAAVI010000050.1 coordinate 46,896, forward strand.
TCGCGCCGCCAGGTCGTCCGCTCCCGCCAGCCGGGCAGGCCGAGGTCGGCCAGCCGCTCCGCCCTGGAGACGGCCGCCGCCCTGGACTCGCCCGCCCTGACCGGCATCTCCAACTGGACCAGGGTGTGCCCGGCCGGGGCGAGTGAGGGGTCCGCCAGGCCGTACTGCTCCAGGAAGCCCCCCTCGTCCAGGTCGGAGACGAAGAAGAGGTCCTTCGCGTGCCTGCGCAGGCCCAGGTCGAGCAGGACGGCCCTGCCGCTCTCCCAGCGCAGCGAGTCGTCGCCGAGCAGCACCCTGGCGGCGTCCAGCGAGGTCGCCACGATCGCCGGCGCTCCCTCGGGCAGCCGGTCCACCCGTGAGCCGGTCTCGATCCGCACGCCCAGGCCGCGGGCGTGGTCCGCCATCCGGTCGATCACCCGTCCCCAGCCGCCGACGACGTAGCGCGGCGCCGGGTACTTCGGCGCCGCCGCCCGCAGCACCCGCTCCCAGACGAACGCCGCCGACAGCCGCCCGGGGTCGGCGTCGTAGGTGATCACGCCGACCAGCCCCGCGGCGGCCCGCATGCCCTCCTCGCCGAAGTGCCGGGTGGCCCAGGTCCGGAAGTCCTCGTCGACCGGGGCCGGGAGGCGCCGCCTGGCGAGCGCCTTCAGCAGCGGCCGGGGCGGCAGGCCGGACAGCCGGCCGCCGTGGCGGAACCTGGCCCTGACGATCTCGCCGGGCGTGGGCCTGCGGAACGGCCGGACCAGTCCCCTGGCCGCCAGCCAGCGCCACGGCTCGCCGTCGGAGTAGAACACGTGGGTGCCGTCGTTGGCGACGTACGGTGCCGCGGTGCTGCGGGCCCGGCCGCCCAGCTCCCGGTGCGCCTCGTACAGGGTGACCCGCGCGCCGCCCTCGGCGCACGCGATGGCCGCGGTGAGTCCGGCGAGCCCGCCGCCGACGATGCTGATGTCTCGTGTCATGTCCCTCATGACGGAACGGGGTCCGCCGTTCGTGACATCACAGGCGGGAGAGCTTCTCCGGGTTCGCCACCAGGAACACGGTCTGGATCAGCCCGTCCGCGACGACCAGGGAGAACACGGTGACCGGCCGCCCGTCGGCGGTCACCACCAGGGCCGGTCCGCCGTTCACGTCCGTGATCTCCATGCCGAAGCCGGAGGCCGGCGGGAGGCCCGCGCTCTCCAGGAACCTCCGCGCGCCCTCCACGGAGGCGATCGACGACAGGAACCGCGCCACCTTGTCCGCGCCCGTGATGACCCGCCGCGGGGCCTTGGCCTTGCCGCCGCCGTCGCCGACCAGTGACACGTCCGTGGCGAACATCGCGGTCAGCGCGTCCAGGTCACCGCGCACCGCGGCGTCGGCGAACCGCTCGGTGAGCCTGCGCCGCCGGTCCCGGTCCACGTCGAAGCGCGGCGTGCGCTCCCGCACGTGCTCCCGGCCGCGCCGGGCGAGCTGCCGGACCGTCGCCTCGCTGCGGCCGATGACCTCGCCGATCTCCGCGTACGGCAGGTCGAACGCCTCGCGCAGCACGAACACCGCGCGCTCCAGCGGCGAGAGCGTCTCCAGCACCACCAGCAGGGCCAGCTCGACCGAGTCGGCCAGCTCGGCGTGCTCGGTCGCGTCCGGGGTGGCGGCCAGCTCCGGCAGCCAGGACCCGACGTAGGCCTCCCGCCGCGCCCGCACCCGCCGCAGCCGGTCGATGGCGAGCCTGGTCACCACCCGGACCAGGTACGCCCGGTCGTCCCGCACGTCGGACGCGTCCACCTCCGACCAGCGCAACCACGCCTCCTGGACGACGTCCTCGGCGTCCGCCACGGTGCCCAGGACCCGGTAGGCGACCCCGGTCAGCAGGTCGCGGTGCCTCTCGAAACGCTCAACGGTCAGATGCTCGGCAGTCATGAGAAGACAGACGTATCACGTCACCCGCGGCGTGACACGACCCGGTAAACGGGTGTTTATTTCCACCCTCTACCATGCGATTGCGGGAATCGCCGGCGGAGGGGGAGTACGTGGCAGGGACGACCGTCGCCGAGCCGGGAACCGCACAGCGGAGCAGGCAGCTCTGGCTGACCCTGGTGGCGCTCTCGACGGCCGGGATGGTGGTGTCCGTCCAGCAGACCGTGGTGATCCCGCTGCTGCCCCGGATGATGACCGCTTTCGGGGTGTCCGTCGCGGAGGTCACCTGGGTCTTCACCGCCTCGCTGCTCGCCGGGGCCGTGGCGACGCCGCTGCTGTCGCGCCTCGGCGACATGTACGGCAAGAAGCGGATGATCCTGTTCACCGTCGGGCTGCTCGTCCTGGGCTCGGTGATCTGCGCGCTCTCGGACTCGCTCGGGGTGCTGATCGCGGGACGCGCCCTGCAGGGCGCGTCGGCGGCGCTGATCCCGCTGGCCATCGGCATGATCAAGGACAGTTTCCCGCCCGCCCGGGTGATGACGGCCATCGGCGTGGTCAGCGCCACCATGGGCGTCGGCGGCAGTCTCGGCATGATCGTCACAGGGTTGATCGCCGACCGCACCTCCAGCCACCACCCGGTCTTCTGGATCACCGCGGGGTTCGCGGCGGTCGCGATCGTGCTCATCGCGCTCAGCGCCCACGACACCGGGGCGGGCGCCGGGGGCCGCCCCGACCTCGTCGGGGCGGCGCTGCTCTCCGCCTGGCTCGTCTGCCTGCTGCTCGCCGTCTCCAAGGGCAACGACTGGGGCTGGAGCTCCGGACTCGTCGTCGGACTGTTCGGGGGAGCGGCCGCGCTGTGCGCGGTGTGGGTCGTCAGCCAGCTGCGGATCCGGGAGCCGATGGTGCGGCTGCACCTCCTGGTCGGCCGCCACTCCCTGCCGGCCAACCTGGCCGCGCTGCTGCTGGGCTTCGCCATGTTCGGGTCCTTCACCCTGCTCTCCGGCTTCATCCAGACCCCCGCCGCGGCCGGGTACGGCTTCGGCGGGTCGGTCCTCGACGTCGGCCTCTACGCCCTGCCCAGCACCGCCACCATGCTGGTGTCCTCCTCCATGGCCGGTCGCCTCTCGGGGCGGCTCGGCCCGGCCTACTCCCTGGCCCTCGGCGCGGGTCTGTGCGGTGCCGGGTTCGGCTGGTTCACGCTGTTCAACGACTCGGTCCTCCACCTGGTCGGCTCCAACGCCGTGCAGGGGCTCGGCTTCGGGATCGCCTACGCCGCGCTGGGCGCGCTCGCCGTGCAGCACGTCCCGGCGGGCCAGAGCGGCATCGCCAGCGGCATCAACTCCCTGGTCCGCTCCATCGGCGGCAGCGTCTCCGGCGCCGCGACCTCGGCCCTGCTGACCTCCATCACCCTCGCCGGCACTTCTCTGCCCGCCCGCGACGCCTACGTGATCTCCTTCGGGATCATCACCGTGAGCGCCCTCGGCTCCGCCGCGATCGCCCTCGTGGCCGGAATGATGGCGCGAGAGGTCTCCCGAGTCGGCTAAGATTTCATCTGCATCGCAAGGGGCTATGGCGCAGCTGGTAGCGCGCCTCCATGGCATGGAGGAGGTCTGGGGTTCGAATCCCCATAGCTCCACTTCGGGGCCGTTCTCAAGATGGCCTGTAGAGCGTTGACAAGATCCCGTCCGATCGGCTCGATCGGGCGGGATCTCGTCGTTTTCCGGCTGACGTGGCCGTCGGCGGGCTTCTTCGGGCATGCGCGGCGGTCGTGCAGAAGGGCGCCGGCGGTGGGTGGCCGCTGCGGGCGCGTCACGGACCGGCTGCGAGGCATGCGTGACCTCGTGGCCACCATCGCTCGTCTCGGTCACGCTCTCGGGCGACCGCTGTGGCCGCTTGGGCTTCGTCCAAGCGGTCCGGCGGCGATGTCATGCCCGCTCCCCTGATCTTGGTGCTTGACCCGGCAGTCAATCCGCACACCCCGCGACCGCAAGTAGCCGCAGACCGGCGAACGTCAATGCTCATACACGGGCGGGGCCGGGAAAGCCGGTCGGATCTGCGGACTCGCATCCGGCCGATCCGGGTGTCGCGATCGCGAGCCGCAACCCGGTGAACCTTTCCGGTCACAGCGCCGGTGAATCCAGGGGAGCCCTGTACTCGTCAGTGTGAACACCCGGCCGGGAGCGAAGCGTCCGCCTCGGGCGCACGGGGCGATTCCGGTCCACGCGTCAGTAGCCCATGAGGTCGAGTATTAAGAAAACCATAATGGCGAAGTTGGGCAATAAAAGGGCGTTGGTAAAGTAAGCGCGGACCAAGGGGAATGAGATCCATTTGGCCCCATTTTCCTCTGTGAGCCACGGCTCGTCGGGACGGTGCGGATGGTAGAACACCCTCACCCGGGTTCCCTCCCGGAGGTAACGCGTGATCTGGAGTTCGTTGCCCCGGTAGCGGGGCACCATCTCGATCTCTCGGCCCTCGGCCGTCTGGAAGTGCAGCACCACATCCCTCGGGCCGCCCAGGACCTGCCGAAACGACACCAGGCCGGGCACCTCCACCATGCTCGCCCAGCGCCGCTTGTCCTGGATATAGAAATATAAAGCGAAGCCACCGAAAAAGAGATTCCAAAGGACGGCTATTGTCAGAAGTATCCACATATCACTCACCTGCCCTCCGTCAGCACGGTAGAGGGCCTGACTTGTCGCCCGTTTGGATCTCCCTAGTGCTGCGCGTCGGGACCGCCGGGTATCCGCCCCACCGGCGGCTCAGGCTGGGCCCGGCAAGGGCGGTCCGACCGGCTTCCGGCCGCCGGCCCGGACGGTCAGGCGCCAAGGCCGGCGTCCCGGGCGCGGGCGACGGCGGCGGCGCGGTCGGAGACGCCCAGCTTGGCGAAGATGTTGGTGACGTGGTTGCGGATCGTCTTCTCGCTGAGAAAGAGCCGCTGGGCGATGGCGGTGTTGGTGAGGCCGGTGGCCAGCAGGTTCAGCACCTCCAGTTCGCGCTCGGTCAGCTCCGGCAGCGGGCGGGGCCGTACCCGCGAGGAGGCCAGGGCGTCCAGCACGCGGCTGCCCGCGGCGGCGCTGAAGACGACCTGCCCGGCGGCCACCGCCTCCAGCGAGCGGGCGATCTCGGCGGGGGTGGCCTCCTTGAGGAGGTAGCCGCGGGCACCGGCACGGAGGGCGGCCAGGACGGTCTTGTCGTCGGACATCATGGTCAGGGCCAGCACGGCCACCTGCGGGTGGGAGGCGGTGATGCGGGCGGTGGCCTGCACACCGTCCATGCCGGGCAGGCGCAGGTCCATCAGCACGACATCGGGCAGGACCCGGGCGACCAGCTCGACGGCCGTCTCCCCGGTCGCGGCCACGCCCGCGACCTCCACCCCGGGCAGGTCGGAGAGGAGAGCGACGAGTCCTTCGGCGAAGACGGGATGGTCCTCGACCACCACGACGCGGGTCACCGGGCGCCTTCCAGCGGCAGCCGGACGCGGACGGTGGTGCCGGCTCCCGGGCTGGTGACCAGGTCGAAGGTGCCGTTCAGCTCCTCGGCGCGGCGCCGCATCGAGGTGAGGCCGAACCCGCGGCGGGCGGGGGCGCCCAGGCCCACTCCGTCGTCGTCCACTGTCAGCTCCAGGTCGCCGTCCGCGCGCAACCGTACCGTGCAGTGCGAGGCCCGGGCGTGCCGGGCCGCGTTGGTGAGGGCCTCGGCGGTGATGCGGTAGGCGGCCAGCTCGACCGCCGCGGGCAGGTCGGGCAGGTCGGAGGGGGCGTCGGTCTCGACGGTCAGGTGGCCGGTGAAGCCCCTGCCCAGCTCGGCCAGCGCTCCCGCCAGGCCGTACTCGTCCAGGGGCGGCGGGGCCAGGTCGTGCACGATGGCCCGTACGGTCTCCACCGTGGTCCGGGTACGGACCGCCAGGTCGCCGAGCAGCTGCTTGGCCTGGCCGGGGTCGGTGTCCACGAGGCGGCGGCTCTTGTCGATGTGCAGCGCGAGTGCGGCCAGGGTGGGGCCGAGGCCGTCGTGCAGCTCGTACATCAGGCGGTCCCGCTCCTCCTGGCGGGCGGCCAGCAGGCGGCGGTGGGAGCGTTCGAGGTCGGCGTCGAGGCGGTGGGCGTGCACGGCCACCGCCAGGTGCGGGGCCAGCTCCGCCAGCAGGGCGCGGTCCCTGGGGCGCAGCCGCTCGCCCACCACGAGCGTGCCGACCCGCTCTCCGGCGTGGTGCAGCGGCACGCTCTCGCACTCCCCGCCGGGCCTGCCCCACTCCGCGACGACCAGGCCGGACTCCTCGACGGCCACGTGGTGCACCCGCAGGCTCCGGGCCAGCTCGGCGGCCATCCGGTCCAGCAGCCGCCCGGGCGGCTCGGCGCCGGCCAGCCGGGCGCCCAGCCGCCGCAGCGTCTGGCCGGGGTCGTCGCGGTCGCCGTAGACGAGCTGGTTGGTCTTGGCCCGGATGCGCGCGTACAGGGGGTGGACGGCGAAGGCCACCAGCGCGGCGCTCGCCGTCGCGCCCACCACCCGGCCCAGCGCGAACACCGCCAGCGCGTACGCCCCCAGCAGCAGCGCGCTGACCCCGGCGAAGGCCAGCGCCCGCGACAGCAGCAGGTCCAGGTCCCACAGCCGGTGGGCCACCACCGCGACCGCGACGGCCACCGGCAGCGGCACCGGGGCCAGCGCGACCAGCAGCGGCCCGCCCATCGGCAGGACCTGGGCCGCCCCCAACAGCACCACGGTCACCAACGCCGCCGCCAGCACCCACTGCAACTGGCGGCGCGGCGCGTCCAGCGCCCCCCGGTAGCGCACCGCCAGCGACGCGACCGACAGCACCGCGGCGACGACAACGCACACGATCCCCGCCACGCGCAGCGCGGGCGGGAACGGCGGCAGGCCGGCCAGCACCCCCACGTAGTCCGGTGGGTACAGCCCGGCGACGTCCACGACGGTGACCGGGCGCAGCGCCCAGTCCGCGGTGTTGACCGCGATGCCCGCCACGGCCAGGGCGGCGACCGGACGCCAGCGCCGCGACGGCAGCCGACCGTCCGGGAAGATCAGCAAGAACAGGGTCGGCACCGCCAAATAGGCGGGCATCCACCACCAGTTCGACAGCCACATGGCCCAGTCGTCGCCGGGCAGCCCCCCGCCGCCTCCGTTGATGCCGAGCAACCCGTACGCCGACAGCGCCACCCCCACCGCCTGCGCCGCCCCGACCGCCGCCATAAGCCACCCGACCCGGCTGGCGGGCCGCTGCGACACCACGAACACGCCGGGCAGCCCGAAGGCCAGCCCCGCCACGGCGCGGAAGCCGTCGAAACGCTCGACAATCCCGGTCACACCGAGCTCGCGCAGCCGGGGCTCGGCCGCGAGCGCGCCCACCACCAGGCAGAACAGCAGGATCCCGGCCGTGGTGCCCCATCGGATCGAGGTACGTGTCACGCCAGGAATGGTCCCACCAGCCCTGTCCCGCGGTCACGGGGCAATATGTCCCGAACTCGAGGTGACCGGAGCATCATGACGCCCGACCGGCCCGGCGCCGATCGTGGCCGACATGAGAAACACATCACCGTACGTGACCATGGCGGTCGCGAGCTTCCTGGGGTGGACCGCTCTCGCCGTCGAATCGTTCATCACCCCGCCGCCGCAGGACTACCGCGACGCGCTCATCCTCATCCCCTGGACCCTGTACGCGATCGTGATCGTAGGCGTGCACCAGGCCCAGCGCGAGCGCACCGGGGGCTTCGCCGTCATCGGCCTGGTCCTCACCCTGGCGGGCATGGCGACCTCGGCCGTCGGCAACGTCGGCGTCCTGCTGGGCAGCCAGGCCATGGTGGCCGTCTCCTTCCCGATCGGGCCGGGCCTGTTCTCCCTCGGGATGCTGCTGTTCGGCATCGCCACCTTCCGCGCCGGCATTCTGCCCCGCTACGCCGGGGTCATGCTGGTCCTGGCGCAGCCGCTGACCATCGGCATCGGCGTCGCGCTGTCCTGGCATGTGCCGGTGCACCCGCACGGCAGCTTCACCGGCGGCCTCGGGCACGGCATCACCGTGCTGATGCTGGCGATCGCACTCGTCCGGGTGCAGCGCATGGGGGAGCCGCAGCAGGCCACGGTCCCGCGGTAGGGCGCCCCGGGACGACGAAGGTCACCCGGCGCGGCCGTGCGCCGGGGAACACGCCCTCGCGGCCGGGGCCGATCCGGCATTCTGGGCGATCAGCGTTTATCGTGGCCCAACGCCCCGACCCGCGGGAGCAGGCGTCGTCAGTGACCTGGAGGGCAGAGGCAGTGGACATCCGCGTACTGGGGCCGCTGGAGATCGTCGGCGATGACGGCCGTCTGGTCCGCGTCGGCGCGCTGAAGGCCCGGATGCTGCTGAGCGTGCTGGTGCTGGCCGAGGGGCGGCCGCTCTCCGCGGCCACGCTCGTCGACCGGCTGTGGGGTGAGGACGCGCCCGCCGAGGCCATGGCGTCGCTGCACTCGTATGTGTCCAACCTGCGCCGGATCCTGGAGCCGAGGCGTCCGGCCCGGGGCCAGAGCCGGTTGCTGACCTTCGGACCGGTCGGCTACACCCTGGCCCTGGATCCGCAACAGGTGGACGCCAACCGCTTCCTGCAACTGATCGGACAAGCCGCGCAGGCCGGCGAGCCGGCGCAGGCCGAACGGGCGGCCGACGAGGCGCTGCGGCTCTGGAGGGGCGAGCCCTACGCCGATCTGGCCGAGCACGAGTACGCGACGGCGGTCAGGGCCCACCTGGGCGAGGCCCGGGAGCGGGCCCGTGAGCTTCGGGTCGCGGCCATCATCCGGCAGGACCGCCATGACGAGGTGCTGGGCGAGCTGGAGGGGCTCACACATGAGCACCCGCTGCGCGAACGACTGTGGGCGTTGCGGGCGCTGGCCCTGTACCAGAGCGGGCGGCAGGCCGAGGCCCTGGACGCGCTGCGCACGGTCCGCCGCATCCTGGCGGAGGAACTCGGCATCGACCCGGGCGAGGAACTGCGCGACCTGGAGCGTGACATCCTCGCCCAGTCTCCGCGCCTGCGTCCGGTACGGACCACGGCGGTGCAGGTCGCGACCGGCACCGCCGCCGAGACGACGGAGCAGGGCCAGGACGGCGACCGCGCGGGCACGCGCGAAGAGTCCGCCGACCGCGGGGGCGGGCGCGCGAAGCACGGCGGCGTGACCGAGCGCGCGATCGCGGGCCGGCGGGAGGAACTGGCCGCCCTGGAGGCCCTGCTGGAGGCGACGGCGGCCGGCACGCCGGGGTTCGCCCTCATCACCGGGGAGCCGGGGATCGGCAAGACCCGGCTGGCCGAGGAGGTGGCCGGCAGGGCTCTCGCCCACGGGTATCTGGTGACGGTGGGGCGGTGCGCGGCGATCGAGGGGGCGCCGGCGTTCTGGCCGTGGGTGACGGTGCTGGAACGGCTCACCGACGCACTGCCGCCGCTCCCGGCCGAGGTACGCGCGAACCTGCCCGGCGTCGGCTCGGTCACCCACGCCGATCCGGAAGGGGCCCGCTTCCGCACCTACGCGGCCGCCGCCCGGGCGCTGCGTATCGCGGCGGACGCGCGTCCGGTCCTGGTGGTGCTGGACGACCTGCACTGGGCGGACCCGTCCTCGCTGCGGCTGCTGAGCTATCTGGCCGGGAACGTCACCGACGGCGCGCTCGCCGTGGTGGGTACGGCCCGGGACTGGCCCGAGCCCGGTGGCGCGCTGGCCGACGCCTTCGAGGCGCTGGCACGCCGCCAGGCGCTACGGCTGCCGCTGGCCGGCCTGTCGGCCGACGAGCTGGCCGAGCTCACCCCGGCGGGGACGGACGTGCGGGCGTTGCGGGACCGGACCGACGGCAACCCGTTCTTCGTCACCGAGCTGGTCCGCTACCTGTCCGCCGGGTCCACCGGCCGGGGCGCGCTGCCGCTGGGGGTGCGTGACGTCGTGCTGGGCCGGGTGAGCCGGCTGCCGGGACCGGCCGCCGACCTGTTGCGGGTGGCGGCCGTGGCGGGACGGGAGTTCGACCTGGCGGTCGTCGCCGAGGCCGCCGGGCTCGGCTTGGACGAGGCGCTGGACCGGCTGGAGCCCGCGATGACGGCCGCGCTGGTGGGAGAGGGGCGGCCGGGGCGGTTCCGGTTCGTGCACGCGCTGGTGCAGGAGGCGCTGACGGAGGTCGTCCCCGCGTTGCGCCGTGCCCGGGTGCACGCCGTGGTCGCGCGGGCGCTGGAGGCCCGGACCGGCGGGCCGGTCTCCGACCGGCTGGCCGCCGCCGCGCACCACTGGCTGCTGGCCGTGCCCGCCGGGCACGCGGCGCACGCCTGGCGGGCGGCGTGGCGGGCCGCCGAGGAGGCCAAGCGGCTACGCGCCTACGACGTGGCGGCCGACCTGCTGGAACGCGCCGAGCACGCCGCCGACGGCGACCCCGGCCTGACCCCGGCCCAGCGGATGGACCTGCTGTTCGCCCTGGCCGAGGCCCGGCTCGGGGCCGGGGACGCGCAAGGCCAGCTGGTCGAGCTGCGGCGCGTCCGGGAACTGGCCAAACAGGCCGGCGACCGGCGGCGCTGGGCGGCGGCCGCGACCGGTTACGGCGGACGCATCCTGCAGCCGTGGAAGGTCTATGGCGACTATGACGCCGACCTGGTCGCGGACCTGCTCCACCTGGCTGCCGACGAGGCGCTGGAGCGGGCGGCGCGGGCGCGGGTGCTGGCCTGCCTGGCGGTGCAGACCTACCACGGGCCCGGCCGGGACCCCGGCGAGGGGGAACGCCGGAGCGCCGAGGCCGTGCGCCTGGCCCGCGAGGAGAACGACGCCACACTGCTGGGATGGGTGCTGTTCGCCCGCTACACCGCCCTGCTCGACCCGGACACGGTGCACCAGCGGCTGGAGGCAAGCCTGGAGATGGCACACGTCGGGCGGGCGGCGGGCGACGACGAACTGCTGGCGATCGGGCTCACCTGCCAGGGCGGGACGCTGCTGGAGCTGTGCCGGGTCCGGGAGGGCCTGGCCGTGCTGGCCGAGGCCGAGGCCCTCATCGAGCGTTCGCACCTGCCGTACCTGCGCATCATGCTGGGCTGGCTCCGCCTGGGCATCGTGGTCAACAGCGGGGACATGGCCGCCGCCGAGGCGCTGCTGGCGGCCACCGCGGCCGAACACCACGCCACCTCGATGTGGGGGGTGCGGCCGCTGACGGCCGGCGGCACGCACCAGGTCACGCTGATGTACGCCCGGCGGGGCACCGCGAATCCGGCACTCCCGGCCAACCCCGACACGATCGCCAACGAAAGGCTCGACTACATCTCCAAGGAGGGGCACGCCTGCCGGCTGGCGGTCGTCGGCCGCCTGCAGGAGGCGCGGCAGGTGATCGGCCCCTGGGAACACCAGCCGCCGATCCCGGACACCTTCGTGAAGCTGTACTGGCTGGTGCTGCGGATCGAGATCTGGGCACGGCTGGGCGATCGGCAGGCCTGCGCCGACCTGTACGCCCAGGCGCTGCCCTACGCCGACCGCATGGCGATGGCCGGGCTCAGCCTGCTCATGTGGCCGGTCAGCCGATCCCTGGCACTGCTGGCCCGTGTCCTGGGCGACCCCGACGCGGCGCTCCGGCACGCCGAACACGCCCTCCGGGTGGCGCGCGAGATGGGCGCCGACCCCCTGGTCGAGCTCGTCACCGCGGAGACGGCCGGGGTTCAGCCCCACAGGTAGGCCATGCGGCGCCGATACCGGCGCTTGACCAGGCTGCTGAGCAGCCGCAGCCGGGAGGGGGAGGTCCGGCGGAGGTGCGCCTCCACCTCCGGCGGCAGATCGAAGGTGATCCACCCCAGCAGTTTCAACACCCCGGACGGGCCGTACCGCTTGAGGATCACCTGATGCATCCGCGCGTCCTCCTCCGGCGTGATGTGGGCCATCATCAGCGGGATGCCGTCGGTCTCCTCGTGCGCCAGATGCGCGCCCAACGTGTCGGCCAGCGACCGCAGCGCCGTCATCAGCCGCTCGCGCCCCGGCTCCGACGGGCCGGCGTCGAACGCCTCGAAGGCGTCCCTGCTCTCCCGGATCCACCGGTCGCACGCTTCGTGCTCGGCCTCCAACGCGTCGATCGTCTCGATCGCCTTCGGCGCCCGCTCCCGCAACCGAGGCCAGATCATCTCGTCCTCGGAGGTGTGATGGTGGTGCAGCGCGAACAGCACCCACGTGAAGTGCTCCCGCAGCGCGCTGATGCGCTTCCTGTCGCCGTGTCCCACCCGGCCGACCGCGGCGAGCAACCGGCCCAGGTCCCTGCGGAACCCGTAATGCGCCAGGTACATGTTGGTCATGTCGATCGGGCCGGGTGCGGCGGCCGCCTGACCGGGAAGCATGATCTGCGGCACGTCCGGGTGTGCGGCAACCCGCATCGCTCTCCTCCTATGTCGTGGTGGCGACAGGATGCCCCCGGCCTCTTGGGCGGCGCTTGAAGCCTTCGAGGCGAGGGCCGGCACACCGTGTCCCGCCCGGCCGCGGCCTTGTCCGCCGGGTCAAGAGCGGCTCAAGCGCCGACCAAGCCGGCCCTCCTAGCCTGATCGCGACAATCAACGGCTTCGCCGGCCACGGCTCATGCGAGCAGCCGGAGCAGCCGGTGGGCACGGCGACGCCGGTGCTCGGACAGGAACGGGCGGTGGGGCGGGTGAAGCATGCGTCAGCGTGTCCGCCGCCACCCCTCGATGACGAGCCGTCTCCGGCCGCAACCCTCGCTGCCGGCTGAAACCCGGAAGAAAGGCTGAACATGACAGAAGTCGTCATCATCGGCGGCACCAGCGGGATCGGATTCGAGCTGGCCCGGCACTACGTGGGACAAGGGCGCGCAGTGGTGCTGACCGGCCGTGACCGTGACCGGGCCGCCAAGGCCGCCGCCGAGCTGGACGGCGGCGAGACCGGCGGTTCGGCCCGGGGGATCGGGCTGAACCTGGCCGAGCCCGCCACCGTGGCCGCCGCCCTGGGCGACGTCGGCGAGGTGGACCGGCTGGCGCTGGTGGCGGTGGATCGCGACCAGAACACCGTCGCCCGCTACGACCACGACAAGGCCGCATACCTGACGACGGTGAAGCTGGTCGGCTACACGCAGGTGGTGCACGCGCTGATGTCGCGCCTGCCGAAGGACGCCTCCGTCCTGCTGTTCGGCGGAGCGGCGCGGGAACGGCCCTATCCGGGCTCCACCACGGTGTCGATCGTCAACGGCGGGATCACCGGCATGGTGGCCACCCTGGCCGCCGAGCTCGCTCCGGTGCGGGTCAACGCGATCCACCCCGGCGCGGTCGCCGACACCCCGTTCTGGGCAGGCGGGGCGGCGCTGCTGGACGCGCTCGCGCAGCGCACCCTCACCGGCCGCCTGCCCACCATGGCCGACGTGGTCGCGGCATCGGTCTTTCTCCTGGAGAGCCCCGCCGTCAACGCGGTCGACCTGACGGTCGACGGCGGGTGGCGTCCCTGACCCGGCGCGCAGGCGGAGCCGATCGTTCCCCGCTCCGCCGCGCGGGGAGCGCCGGGGTCACCGGTCGGGGTGGAGGCGGTCTCGCTCGTCCGGGGCGTCGATGAGCGAGGCGTCGGCGGGGTCGAAGATGTGGTCGACCCGGTGGCGGCGGGCGTCGCGGCGGGCCCCGTTCACCAGCAGGCGGACCCCCAGCCGGTCCGCCGCCCGGCACAGTTGCCGGACGGCCTCGAACGGGTCGTCGCCCTGAGCGATGATCTTCGGCTCCTCGCCGGGGAACTGGAACGCCAGCGTCCAGGGCTCACGCGTGCGGACGGTCACCAGCGCGCGTGCGGGCTCGCCGTCGCGCAGGATGCCGATTTCCACGGGAACCCCCCGGAGGGTTTTCTCCCACCGCGAGCCCGGCATCGCGAGGTATCTGGTGCCGCACGCCAGGCACTTCCATTTTTCCGGGTGGGGGGTGCAGCCGCCGAGAACGAGCAGCCCGTCCCGCAGCGCCCGGTCCAGCTCGTCGGTGAAGAGCGGGTACCCGTACATGATCGGGGCCACCCTGCCCACACCGCACCCGGGACACAGCGGGCGCCGGTCCTCCGCCCTGTCTCCGGTCTTCTCCTCGACGCGGTCCATTCCGGCCCTCCCCGCTCGGCGGATCAGCGGCACTGATCCTCACGGTGGTGTAGACGCCGCTGCGGCCCGCCGGGTTCTGGGAGCCGGTGGGAACGGACGTGCGAGAACCGGTCACGGGGAAACGTCCGTCCCGTCCCGGGCCGGAGGCCGGGAGCCCGGCGCGCGGGCTCGTCGTGGCTCCCGAGACGACCGGCGGCCGTCAATCCGTTCCCGGCCGTGCTTTTCCGACATGCCGGTCCAGGAAACCGAGCACCGTGCGGGCGAGGGCCACGCGATGGTCCGACAGGGCGTGGTCGGTCGCGAAGACGTGATGTTCGAGCGTGGTGACGGGGTGCGCCCGGTAGGCCTCGACGACCGGCTGGTGATGCATGGCGGCCGGGGTGACGGTGTCACGGCCGGTGCCGACCAGCAGCACGGGACGGTCCGCGAGCCGCGGGGCGAGGCCGGCCAGCCGCCACGCGTCTCCGGCCGCCTCCATCTCGGCGACCAGCGCCTCGCCGCTGGTGTTCCGCAGCGGGAGCAGTCCGCCCTCGAACGCCTCGACGTAGGTGGCGCGCAGTGACGGGGTCGCCCGGCAGGCCGCGGCGGCCGATCCGAAGTCGAACCCGGCGATCGAGGCGACCGCGGTGATCGACGGGTCCGCCGCGGCGGTCATCAGCGCGGCGAATCCTCCGAGGCTGTGGCCGATGACCGCCACCCGCCGCGGGTCCAGCCGGTGGGCCGCCGCGACCGCCGGGTTCCGTACGGCGGTCACGACGGCGGCGGCGTCCTCGAGCACGTGGCCCCACGACCACGACCCGCCGACCCCCCACGACCCGCGGTAGTGGAACACCAGCGCGGCGTATCCGGCGCGGCGCAGCGCCTGGGCGAGGTCGAAGTTGCGCTCGTTGCCGGGGAAGCCGTGCAGCAGCACCGCGACCGGGTGCGGCCCCGGGCCCGCCGGAACGTGCAGGACACCCAGGAGTTTCTCACCGCCGCTGTCGAAGGTGAGCGCGGGCGTGCTCGCCGCGGGCGTCACGTCGCTCCGCGGGTCGGTGACGAGGGGGTCTGTCGTCATGTCGTGGTACCTCCGGAGATCGGGCCGATCGGTACGATAGCCGCCCGCGTCGGCACTGCGATCCGCGCGGAGTCCGGCGTGGCCTGGGCGGGAGCGCGCGGAGGGGAGGCGGCCGGGCGTTTGCCGGGGCGCGCTCGGGGCAGCCGTCGGCCCAGTCCGTGTGGTACGACGGGAGGTCGCATGGGGCGGCAGAGTCAGAAGATCGGCACGGTCGCGGTCGTCGCCCACCGGCGCAAGTCACTCGGCGGCGGGCTGGACGAGCTGCGCAGGCTGCTGGCCGACGAGGGGGTCGGCAGGTTGCTCTGGTACGAGGTGCCCAAGAGCAGGAAGGCGCCGAAGAAGGTCCGCAAGGCGCTCAAGGAGGGCGCGGAGCTGGTCCTGGTGTGGGGCGGCGACGGCATGGTGCAGCGCTGCGTCGACGCGCTCGCCGGTTCCGGCGTGACCGTGGGCGTCATCCCCGCCGGCACGGCCAACCTCTTCGCGCAGAACCTCGGCATCCCCGAGGACCTGCCCAAGGCCGTGCAGATCGCCTTCCACGGCGCGAGCCGGAAGCTCGACCTCGGGAAGGTCAACGGTGAGCACTTCGCCGTCATGGCCGGGCTCGGCTTCGACGCGAAGATGATCAAGGATGCCGACCGCGGCCTGAAGGACCGGCTGGGCCGGGTCGCGTATGTCTGGACGGGGCTGCGCCACGTCCGGGGCGAGCCCGTGCCGATGAAGGTCAAGATCGACGGAGTCACCTGGTTCGAGGGGGAGGCGAGTTGCCTGCTGCTGGGCAACGTCGGCGTCATCACCGGCGGCATCGAGGCCTTCGACGACGCGCGTCCCGACGACGGGTGGCTGGAGATCGGGGTGACGACCGCCAAGGGGCCCATCCAGTGGGCCCGCGTGCTCGGCCGGATGAGCGCCGGGCGCTCCGACGAGTCGCCGTTCGTCCGGATGACCCGGGCGCGCAAGGTCAGCGTCAAGCTCGGCGCCCCCATGCCCTACGAGCTGGACGGCGGCGCCAAGGGCACCGTCACCGAGCTCAGGGCCGCGGTCGTTCCCGGCGGCATCACCATCCGCGTTCCCCGGGATGATGCCTCTGACCGGCCGTGACGCAGTTTCCGGCAGCACCCCCGCGCCATTTAGTAAACGTTCCCACCAAATGAAGATTAGATATGATTTATTGCTTAATTTTGCCTAAATGGAAAAGGGTGGGGCGATGGCCGGTAAGCGGTGGGCCGAGGCCGGCGTTCCCGACCGGCGGGGGCGGACCGCGTTGATCACCGGGTGCGGCGGCGGCCACCGCGGGCCCCGGAGAACGGGCGAGTTCCGCCGCCACCCCCGCCGGGAGCGTTCCGGCGCCCGCTCACGAGCCGCCGCCGTCGAGGCCCGGACGCGGGCCGAGTCCGGGCCACCGGCCGGGGGCGTGTGCCCACGGTGATCGAAGTGCACGCCTCGGCCGAGATCGCGCGTCCGGCGGCCGAGATCTGGCAGATGGTCGCCGACTTCGGTCAGGATCCCCGGTGGCGCGCGGGCGTGACCACCATGGCGCCGGACCCGCCGGGCCTCGTCGTCCCGGGGACCACCACGGACGAGGCCATCCGCTTCGCCGGGCGCCCCTACCTGATCTGCGGGCTGGTGACCTCGGTCGTCCCCGGGCGGGAGTTCGCCTGGCGGGCGACCTCCGGCCTGGAGGTCGAGGGCGGCAGAGCGGTGATCCCCCTGGACGACGACCGTTGCCGGGTCACCATGTTCCTGCGCGTCCGCCTGCGCGGGGTGCAGCACCTGCGTGCCCCGGCGTTGCGCAGGATGCTCCGGCGCAAGATGGAGCAGGACCTCACCCGCCTCGGCGAGCTGGTGGTCACGCGCTCGTGATCGCCATCTGCAGCTCGGTCACCCACTTGTCCCGGTCGGCGGGGCAGTCGATGGAGACCTCCCTGGCCGGCCCGGCGGAGCGGTGGCCGTGCTCCTCGACCCAGCGGGCCAGCGTCTCGAACGTCGGCCCCACCCGGTCCATCGAGCCGCGGTGGATGATCGTGGCGGCCGACTCCATCTCCGGCAGGTCCACGATCGCGAAGTCGTACCGGTCGTCGGGCTCCACCGTGACCTCCACCCCGGCGCGCACGGTCACCCGGCCGTCGGCTCCGGGCTCGTAGCAGGCGATGCCGTAGCCCGTCACCGGCACCCCGGCGGCCTCGACGCGCCGGCACAGCTCGGTGAAGAGCGGCTGGACGACCGGGCCGATGTCCTCGGTGTCGTAGCTCGCCGCGACGGCGGTGAGCTGCGCCACGCGCGTCGAGGGGATCCGCTTGAGAAGAACCTCTTCCGTGCGCATGTGACCTTCCTTCGCGATGGTCCTGAGCCGTACTTCCACCTGGAGCAGCCGCGCGGTGTCGGCCGCGATCCGGGCCTCCAGCTCCGCGCGGCGCAGCCGGACCATGCCGTGCAACTCGGCCGTGTCGACCTGCTCGTCCAGGATCGACGCGATCTGGTGCAGGGTGAAGCCGAGATCCTTCAGGGCGATGACCCGGTTGAGCCGTGACAACTGGCCGGCCTGGTAGAAACGGTGGCCGCTGGCCGGGTCGACATGGTCGGGCCGGAGCAGGCCGATCGCGTCGTAGTGGCGAAGCATGCGCACCGACACGCGGCCGAGCTGGGCGAACTCTCCGATACTGAACATGGCGCATCCAGGTATAGGGGCTGACACCGTGTCAGGAGCAACCCCCGGCGCGGCGCCGGATAACCGGTTGCCCGGCGGTCCGCGCGGTGACGAGCATGGCGGTCATGTCACTGCGCTTCCATTACGTGGCGAGCCAGTGGCGGACCCTGAGCGACTGGCTCCGCGACCACCCCGACGACCCCGACGTCGAGGAGGTGCGCGCCTTCCTGGAGCGGTGCCGCCGCTCGCACGTGGAGTACGGCAGGCACCATCTCGGGTGGGGCATCTTCGTGCTGCGCCGTCGTTGACGCCCGCCCGGCCCCGGCGCCCGGCCCCACCTGCCGGGGCCGGG
>NZ_BAAAVI010000051.1:0-63074 GCF_039534445.1 Streptosporangium fragile
TGCCGAACCCGCCGCCCCCGGCACGCGCGGGTGCCGATGCCCCCGCGGCCGGCGCCGGGCGCTCCCCGTGCCACCGCCCGGCCCCGCACGCGACCGCTCCCGTGCGCCACCGCGCCGCGCAGGCGGTCACCCCCGTGCCACCGCCTCCGGTCCCGCGCGCTCAGCCGACCAGGTCGGGGATCTCCTGGGTGGCGTACCACAGCAGTTCGTTGGCCTCGGCCCCGTCCACGACGAACTGGGCGTCGTCGTCGCCCCGGTCGGCCGCGGGGAGCGCCGCGATGGCGGCCTCGACGTCCTTGACCGCCGACGTGTCGTCCACGTGGACCGCGGCGATCTTCGCCATCGGCACCGGCGCCGCGAGCCGCACCCGGGCGCGCTCCTCCAGGTCGGTACCGCCGCTGACGTCGCCGTCCGGCACGTCGACCGCGACGACCACCCGGCGCGCGGCCACCTCCACCCCGTCCGCGCGGTCGGCGGCGAGCATTCGCAGGGACGCCCTGGCCGCCTCGGTCAGGGCGACGTACTCCAGTTCCTCGGTGTCACCCGAGACGTACCACTCGACCAACGCGGGGGTGACCGCGTAGCCGGTCAGCGGGGCCGGGCCGATCTCCCCCGCGGCGGCCACGCGGGCCAGCGCCGGGAGCGTACACGGCAGGTAGACGCGCATCCATGCCTCGATCTGTTTCTCCGGGATCGGCACCGGTTCGGCACCGATTCACCCCACGAGTGTGCCAGTCCCGGCGACCCGGCAGGGAGATTGCCCGCGCGGTGCGGCACGCGCCGGACCGGCGGGTACGCCGTCAGCGCAGCGGGACGCGGAGGAGGGTCTCCAGCTCGGAGATGGTCGTCTCGGGGTCGCGGTGGTGCACGCCGACGATGCCGAGCCCGCGGGCGGCCTCGATGTTGGCCTGGATGTCGTCGACGAACACGCATTCCGGCCCGGCCAGGCCGATCCTGCCCAGCGCGTGCTGGAAGATCCTGGCCTCGGGCTTGCGCATGCCGATCTCCCCGGAGATGACGACCTCGTCGAAGACGTCGTCCCAGCCGTCGCGGGGGTACTCGTTGGCCCAGGAGTTGGAGAGCAGGCAGGTCCGCACCCCGGCGGCGCGCGCCTCGCGGAGCATCTCGTACATCGGCTCGACCCGGTGGAATCTGGAGAACATCCTGGCCAGCAGCCCCTCGGCGATCGGCGGCACGCCGTCCGTGGTGAGCAGCCGGGCGGCGAGGTCGCGCTCGAAGTCCAGCCCGGAGATCTCGCCGCGCTCCAGAGCGTGGATCATGTTCTCCCCGGTCGCCGAGCCCTCGTAGGCGTTCATGACGAGCTCGCGCATCACCTGACGGTAGTGGTCGGGGTCGAGCCGCTCGGCGACGACCCACTCCGCGACGGCCTCGGAGAGGTCCACGGTGAGCACGCCGCCCCAGTCGATCAGCACGCCCTTCAGCATCTCGCCTCCTCGATGAAACGGGTTCCAGAGTAGGTCCGGCCGGTGCACGGCGGGAAAGGGGGTGGTGCGAAACTGACCGCCATGGACTTCGCGCTCAGCAGCAAGGCCGAGGAGTACCTCGCCAACCTGACCGATTTCATGAATACGCATGTGTACCCGGCGGAGCCGGTGTACCACGCGTGGCGACGCGACCGAGGTCACGACAACCACGAGCTTCCCCCGGTGGTGGAGGAACTCAAGGCGGAGGCCCGCTCGCGCGGGTTGTGGAACCTGTTCCTCCCTGACGAATCCGGCATGTCGGTGCTCGACTACGCCACCCTGGCCGAGGTCACCGGCCGCTCCATCGACCTGGCCCCCGAGGCGCTGAACTGCGCGGCGCCCGACACCGGGAACATGGAGCTCCTGCACATGTTCGGCTCGCCGGAGCAGCGGGAGCGCTGGCTCACGCCCCTGCTCGCCGGTGAGATCCGCTCGGCCTTCGCGATGACCGAGCCCGCCGTGGCCTCCAGCGACGCGACCAACATCGCCACCTCCATCCGGCTTGACGGCTCCGAGTACGTGATCAACGGTCGTAAGTGGTTCATCACCGGCGTGGCCGACCCGCGCTGCGAGATCATGATCGTGATGGGCAAGACCGATCCGGACGCGCCCCCGCACCGCCAGCAGTCGATGATCCTGGTCCCGTTGGACACCCCGGGGGTGGAGGTCGTCCGTCACCTGCCGCTCTTCGGCTACCAGGAGCAGCACGGCCACTCCGAGGTCGTCTTCACCGATGTCCGGGTGCCCGCCGAGAACCTGATCGGGCAGGAGGGCGACGGCTTCCGCCTGGCCCAGGCCCGCCTGGGCCCCGGCCGCATCCACCACTGCATGCGCGCCATCGGCATGGCGGAGCGGGCCCTGGAACTGATGTGCACCCGCGCCGCCAACCGGGTGGCCTTCGGCCAGACTCTCGCCCAGCAGGGCGTCGTGCAGCAGCAGATCGCCGAGTCGCGCCTGGCCATCGAGCAGGCCCGGCTGCTCACCCTGAAGGCCGCCTGGATGATCGACACCGTCGGCGCCAGGGCCGCCGCCTCCGAGATCTCCGCCATCAAGGTCGTCGCCCCCCGGATGGCCTGCGAGGTCATCGACCGGGCCATCCAGATCCACGGCGGCATGGGCGTCTCCGACGACGTCCCGCTCGCCATGATGTACGCCCAGGCCCGCGCGATGCGCATCTTCGACGGCCCGGACGAGGTCCACCTCCGCACCGTCGCCCGGCGCGAGCTCAAGCCGTACCTCTCCTAGCGTCCCGGGCTCCCGGCGGCTTCCCGGGTGCCGGGCGCATGGAGGCACAAACAAGGAAGATTCCCCACAAATATCCGGATCAAGGGCGGAGACGAGTTTCGCGGTCCCCGGTCGAGGAACGCTACGGGAGTGCGTCGGGGCCGTACCACGGCACGTGGAAGGCGTGATCGGTCTTCCCCGGCCGCGACGGCCCTCTCCCTCGGTTCCTGTGAGGAGGGATCATGGCAGTAGCTCAGACACACCAACCGCGCACCCGCACGGCGCCGCGGTCCACCGCGCCGGCCCCCACGGAACAGCGGACGGCGGAGCGGGAGGCGGCGGAGCCGGCGACGGGCGACCGTTCGTACACGCTGAACCTGCCGATGCTGACGGTGCAGGTCCGGCCGCCGCACATGCCGCACCTCCGCATGCCGCATGTTCGCATGCCGTACGTGAACCGGCAGGAAGCGAGCCACGCCGTCCACACCGCCAGGACGTTCCTCCCTCCGCCGGAGCGCCTCGCCTACTACGGGGGGCTCGGTGCCCTGGCGGTGGCGGGGCTCATCGAATGGCCGGTGGCGGCGGCCATCGGGGTCGGCACGGTGATCGCCCAGCGCGCCCGCAGGGAGAGCCGGTCCGCGGAGCCGGCCGCCCGGCTCCCGGGGCCCGCACCGCGGAAGAAGGCGTCCCCGGCGCCCACGACGTCCGAAACGTCCGGGACGTCCGGGACGTCCACGGCGCGGAAGGCGGGATCCGCTCCCCGCGCCGCACGGTCCACCGCCCGCAGTGCGAAGTCCGCCGCTCCGGCCGCGAAGACCGCGGAGACCACGAAGACCGCAGAAACCGCGAAAGCCACGGAATCCGTGGTGAAGACCGCGGGGGCCCCCACCGGACCGCGTCCGTCGGGCGGCGGAGGCGAACCCGGATGATCACAGCGACGGGGTCGATCGGCCCGCGCGCGACGACGCGCCGGTCCCGGTCCTCACGGGACGCGGCCCCGGAGAGATCGGCCCGGTGAAGCTGCCGGAGATCGCCGAGGAGTTCCGCGCCGTGGGCGGCGCGGAGAGGCGGGAGACCCCCGGAACCGGGGTCAGCGGGCCCGGGAGTTGATCAGCCGGGCGAGCGCGCGGTGCTCGGCTGAGCGCAGCACCCGCTCGGCCTCGGCCGGATCGACGACCGGGGCCTTCTCCAGCAGGCCGCGGGCGGCCTTGAGCTTCAGCAGGCGCCGGACGGACTGGTCGAGCCGGTCCTCGGAGATCTTCCCGGACTCCACCGCGGCCAGCACCGCCCGGTACGCCTCGCGGTAGTCCGGCGGCATCAGCAGCAGGTCGGCCCCCGCCCGGATCGCCCGCACGGCCACCTCACCGTCGCCGTACTTCTTGCGCACCCCCGCCATGTCCAGCGCGTCGGTCGAGACGACCCCGTCGAAGCCGAGCTCCTCGCGCAGCAGCCCGGTCAGGATCGGCTTGGAGAGCGTGGCCGGGTCGCCGGACGGGTCGAGCTTCGGCATGACGACGTGGGCGCTCATGATGGCGTCGACGTTCTTGCCGATGGCGGCGGCGAACGGCGGGGCGTCGAGCTTGCTCCACTGGGCCCGGGAGTGTGTGATCACCGGCAGGCCGGTGTGGCTGTCGACGGCGGTGTCGCCGTGCCCGGGGAAGTGCTTGGCGGTGGCGGCGATCCCGGCGTCGTGGAAGCCGCGGACCGCGGCGGCGACCATCGGCGCGACCTTGCGCGGGTCGGAGCCGTAGGCACGCGGGCCGATCACCGGGTTGCGCGGGTTGATGTTGACGTCGGCGACCGGGGCGAAGTCGAGGTTGACGCCCAGCGCACGCAGCTCGACGCCCGTCGCCTCGGCGGCCCTGCGGGCCAGCGAGGGGTCGCCGGTCGAACCGATGACCGAGGCCCCCGGCAGGTCGGTGACCAGCGGCGCGAGCCGGGAGACCTGGCCGTTCTCCTGGTCGGCGGCGATCAGCAGCGGGATCTCCGGCGACGCCTTCTGCAGCCCGTTGGTCAGCGCCACGACCTGCCGGACGCTCTTGACGTTGCCCGCCCAGGGGAACAGGATCACACCTCCCGGTCGGTACTTGGCGACCATCTTCGCGGGGGTGTCGACACCGAAGCGCGCCTGGTTCTCGCCCGACACCGTGTCGGCCGCCGCCCCGTACAGCACGGGCATGAAGAGCTGCCCGACCTTCTCCTCCACGCTCATCGAGGCGAGCACGGCCTCCACCCCGGAGGGCTTGGCCGTCGCGGGCGCCGTCGGTGTGGTGGCGGGGGCGGGCGTCGCCGCGGCGTCGGCACCGCCCTGCCGGGGCGAGCCCGGCGGCGCCGGAGCCGCCGCCGTCCCCGACGCGGCGCACCCGGCCACCACCGTCGCGATCACTGCCATCCCCGTCGTACGCATCCACCGAGCCATGGTTCCCACGCTATCCGCGCGAGCGACCCGGCACGCCACCCGCGGCCGTCCTCGCGCCGTCAGAGGGCCAGTTCGGCCAGCCCCGGCAGGTGGGCACGGGCCGCGGTACGGGCCTCGGTCGCGGAGGCGGCGGCCCGCGCGGCGCGGGCGGCCAGGACGCACTGCTCGCGGCTGTGGCGGGAGAGCACGGCCCGCACGGCGGGCAGCGCGGGTGCGGACATCGACAGCGAGGCGACGCCCAGCCCGACGAGCACGCAGGCGAGGGCCGGGTCGGCGGCGGCCTCGCCGCACACCCCGCAGGGCGTGCCGTGCTCTCCGGCCCCCTCGACGGCCAGCGCGACCAGGTCGAGCAGGCCGGGCTGCCAGGGGTCGTGGAGCGCGGTCAGCGCGCCCAGCTGCCGGTCGGCGGCGAAGGCGTACTGCGCCAGGTCGTTGGTGCCGAGGGACAGGAAGTCGACCACGGCGGCGAGATCGGCGGCGCGCAGGGCCGCGGACGGGACCTCCACCATCACCCCCGCCGACGGCAGTCCCGCCTCGGCGCAGGCGGCGGCGAACCAGGCGGCCTCCTCGGCGGTGGCCACCATCGGCGCCATCACCTGCAGCCGCGCCGAGGACCGGGACGCCGCCCGGGCCAGCGCGGCGAGCTGGACGTTCATGATCTCCGGGTGCGCCCGGGAGAGCCGGATCCCCCGCTCCCCCAGCGCGGGGTTCGGCTCCTCGGCCTGCGGCGGCAGGAAGGCGAGGGGCTTGTCCGCGCCCGCGTCGAGCGTCCGCACGACCACCCTGCCGCCGGGGAAGGCGTCCAGCACCTCCTGGTAGGCGGCCTCCTGCTCCTCCTCGCCGGGGGCCGAGGCCCGGTCGAGGAAGAGGAACTCGGTCCGGTAGAGCCCGACGCCCTCCGCGCCGTGCTCCAGGGCGGCCGCCAGGTCGCGCGGCCCTCCGATGTTGGCCAGCAGCGGCACCGGACGCCCGTCGGAGGTGGCGCCCGGTCCGGTGGCGGCGGCCAGCCCGGCCTGCCGCGCCGCGGCGGCGGCCCGTGCCTCGGCCACCTCACTGCCGGAGGGTTCGGCGCGTACGAGACCGCCGGTCCCGTCCACCAGCGTCCGCGTACCCGCCGCGATCGAGGTCGCCCCCGGGCAGGCCACGACCGCCGGCACGCCCATCGCGCGGGCGAGGATCGCGGTGTGGCTGGTCGGCCCGCCCTGCTCGGTGACGAAGGCCGCCACCACGTCCCGGGAGAGCAGCGCGGTGTCGGCGGGCGCCAGGTCCCGGGCGACGAGGACGTACGGCTCGGCGGCGCGCACGGGCACGCCCGGCAGGGGCCGTCCTTCGAGGACGGCGACGGCCCGGTCCCTGACGTCGTCGAGGTCGGCGACGCGCTCGCCGAGGTACCCCCCGGCCCCGGCCAGCGCCTCGCGGTAGCGGCCGAACGCCTCGTAGATCGCGCGGGCGGCGCCGGTCCCCCCGTCGACCAGCCGGGCCACCTCGGCGGTCAGGCCCGGGTCGCGCGCCATCATGGCCTGGGCGTCCAGGATGTCTCTGGCCTCACCGCCGGCGCGGGCCCCCCGCTCCTCGAGATCGGCCGCGACCCGTTCGAGCGCCGCCTCGGCCCTGGCCCGCTCCGCCGCGGCGTCCCCGCCGTGCCGGGCCTCCGGGGACGGGACGGCGGCCTCGTACGACAGGACGTACGCGGGACCGACGCCGATCCCCGGGCTCACCCCCACCCCCGTGAGCGTTGTCATGGCGCCGATGCGATACCGGCGAGTTGGTCGACCACCTCGTCGGCCCCCTCGCCCTCGGCCCTGATCACCACGGTGTCGCCCTGGCGAACGTCGAGCGAGAGCACGGCGAGGATGCTCTTGGCGTTCACCGGCTCGCCGTTCCCCTTGGCGACGGTGACGTTCACGGACGCCTTGGCGGCGGTCTGCACGAACGTCGCAGCCGGACGGGCGTGCAGGCCGACCTCGGCCGCAACGGTGACTTGGCGCTCGGCCACGTAATCCTCCTGGAGAGTCGGCCGGGCGGTCTAGACCGCCCGGTTCATTGACGGGGCGACAGGGGCCAGCCGACCCCGGTCAGGTCCGCGACCACGAGATCGGCCGCGGCGAGCTCGGCGTCCGTGTGGGTCGTCGCGATCCCCACGCAGGACATGCCGGCTGCCTTGGCCGCCGTGATCCCGGCGATCGAATCTTCGAACGCCACGCAGTGTGCCGGATCGACGGACAGGCGCGCGGCGGCGAGCAGGAAACCCTCGGGGTCCGGCTTGCCCACGACCACGTCCTGGGCGGAGACGAGCGTGTCCACCAGGGCCCGTACGCCGACCTCGGCCAGCCGCGCCTCGGCCCAGTCCCTGCCCGCGGAGGTGACGACCGCGACCGGCGACCCGTGCTCGGCGACCCGGCGGACCAGATCCGCGGCGCCCGGGACGGGCACGATGTCGGGCAGATCGGGATGGTCGTCGAAAGAGAAGACCTCGGCGATCAGGTCGTCGATCTGCTTACCGGGGAACAGGTGCGCCTGCTCCGCCAGGACGTCGCGACCGCGCCGCCCCATGAACCGGCGCAGCACGACCTCGTCGTGGACGACCCCGTGGCTCCTCAGCAGCATCGACCACATCGCGAGGCTCCGCGGCTCGGTGTTGATCAGCGTGCCATCGAGATCGAAGAGCGCCGCCGCATACATGGGTGAACCAGCCTCCGTGCCGTCATCGTGATCCGTTCCTGCCCCAGCATCCTTGCCGATTCCGCGGGGCCGAACCCCAGCGGGGTCACCTCCACTCGAAAAGCCCGTCTCCCGCCTCCACCCAACCCTCGGCGAGGCCGGTGACGGCACCGGCGGGAGCGTCCAGGGCGACGACCGGGCAGACCGGGGAACGGCCGCCCGCCTCGACCCGCGCCGGGTCCCAGGCCACGACGGGCTGCCCCGCGTCCACCCGGTCGCCCTCGGCGGCCAGCAACGTGAATCCCGCGCCCTTGAGCTGGACCGTGTCGATGCCCAGGTGGACGAGGACCCCGCGGCCGTCGTCGCCCACGACGACGAACGCGTGCGGGTGGAGCTTGACGATCGTGCCCGCGATGGGAGAGAGCGCCGAGCCCGGCGTCCGGACGGGCTCGATCGCCATGCCGGGCCCGACCAGACTCCCGGAGAAGACCGGGTCGGGCACCGACGCCAACCCCACGGCCGCCCCCGCGACCGGTGCCAGAACTGTGGTCATCGCACCCCCCTCGGCAGGTCCCGCCCCGGAGGGCGGGAACGGCCCCTAAGGCCCCGTCAGCCGATGACGTCCTCGATGTCGCTGGCGATCGTGTCGGCCTCGGGGCCCACCACCACCTGGACGATGTTCCCGGCGGCCATCACGCCGTGCGCCCCGGCCGCCCTGAGAGCCGTCTGATCGACCTTGGAGGCGTCGCGCACCTCGGTGCGGAGCCGGGTGATGCACGGTTCGATCTCGATGATGTTGTCCGCACCACCGAGTCCGGCGATGATCGCGTCGGCGTCGGCCGCCATGTCGCCCTCCCATTGTGATTGGCCCTGTCTCCAAGGCTATGACCAGGCTAAAGGACACTGTGTGATCAGTCGGTCTGGGTCACCTTGTTCAGGCCGCGGGGGGCGTCGGGGTCGATGCCCAGCCTGCGCGCGAGGGCCTCGGTCAGGAGCTGGCCGGGGACGATGAGGCCCAGCGGGGCGACCCACTCGGGCAGGTCGGGACCGTTCAGCGCGGCGGTGGCGACCGCGGACAGCGCGGTGCCGCCGCCGACGGTGAAGGCCGAGGCGCCCGCGCCGGTGACCCGCTCGGCGAGCGCCACGGTGCCGGCCAGGGTCGGGCCCTCACCCGCCGCGACCAGGATGGCCGGGGTGTCCTCGTCGACCACGGCGATCGGGCCGTGCAGCAGGTCGGCGTAGGACAGGCCCATCGCGTGCAGGTAGCACGCCTCCTTGAGCTTGAGCGCCAGCTCCAGCGCGGTGGAGAAGGCCAGGCCACGGCCGGAGACGACGGCGCCCGGCTTGTCGGCCAGGCCCTCGACGATCGCCTCCAGGTCACCCGGGTCGTTGATCAGCTTCTCCACCGCGTCCGGGGCCCGCCGCAGGTCGGCGGGGTCGACGTCCGCGCCCAGACCGAGGGCGAGCACGGCCAGCGCGGCGAGCTGGGTGGTGTAGGTCTTGGTGGCCGGGACGGCCTTCTCCTCCCCGGCGACCGTGCAGAGGGCGAGGTCGGCGGCCTGGGCCAGCGGGCTCCGCTCCCCGCCGTTGGTGATGGCCACGGTCTTCGCACCGCAGTCCCTGGCCCAGGCGAGGGTCTCGACGATCTCCTCGGTCCGGCCCGACTGGGAGAGACCGACGGCGAGGACGCCGTCGAGGTCGAGCTTGCGCCGGTAGGTGGTGGCGATCGAGGGGGCGGCGAGCGTGGAGAGTCGTCCCGTGTGCGTCTCAGCGAGGTAGCGGCCATAGACTGCGGCGTTGTCGGAGGTGCCGCGGGCGATGAACAGAAGCTGACGGGTCTGTCCCGCCAGCCGCTCCACCTCGGCGACCCGGGGGAGGAGGGCATCCAGTGTGGCTCGCAGCGCAGCGGGCTGCTCGGCGATCTCGCTGCGCATCTTGGTCGTCATCTCGCGCTCATCCTTCGGTTCGGACGGACCTCGGCGGGGACGAGATCGGGCCGTTATCGATCCGTCGCCGGTCCATACGTTGACACGCTTTTCCAGTCTCTGGTCTAGTCCGGACTAGACCAGTACGAACCATAACTCATGCCACATTTCAGATCGAGGGGGGATTCCATGGCTCAGATCGATCCGGATAGCCCCGTGCCAAAGTACTTCCAGCTGCGGGAGATCCTGCTCGACCTCATCGAGAGCAACGAGCTGACGATCGGCTCGGCGATCCCGTCCGAGCGCGAACTCTGCCAGCGGTTCGGCCTGTCCCGCATGACCGTGCGACAGGCGGTCGACCACCTGGTCTCCGAGGGCAGGCTGCAGCGGGTGGCGGGCAAGGGCACCTTCGTGGCCCGCCCGAAGATCGAGATGGCTCTCCGGCTCACGTCCTTCAGCGACGAGATGCGCGCCAGGGGCATGGAGCCCGGCTCCCGCGACCTGGACCGCCGGGTGGTCAGGGCCAGCGCGCACCTGGCCAGGGAACTCGGCATCCGGCCGGGGGACGAGGTGCACTTCATCGAGCGGCTGCGGACCGCGGCCGGCGAGCCGATGTGCATCGAACGGGCCCACATCCCCGTCTCCCTCGCGCCCGACCTCGACACCTACGACCTGACGGGCCGCTCCCTGTACGCTCTCCTGGAGACCCGCTACGGCCTGGTGCTGGACGCGGGCGAGCTCACCATCGACGGCGGCATCGCCGACCCCGGCGACGCCGACCTGCTGAAGCTGCCGCGCGGCGGGGCCGTGCTGCTGCTCCAGCGCCGCTCCTTCGCGGGCGGCGTCTGCGCCGAGCTCGGAGTCTCCACCTACCGCGCCGACCGCTACCAGCTCCGTACGGTCCTGGAAATACCGACCCGCCGCTCCTGAAGCCCGCAGGGCTCCTCCCCGCCGAACGCCCCGGCCGCGCCCGTCCCGCACCCGGGCCGAGGCCGCCGCGCACCCGTCAGCCTCCCTCCTTCAGCCCCCCGGAGGAAAGAGCATGAGCTTTCCCTCGGCGGACGCGGGTCCGCCCGCCGCCGTACCACCCGGATCCGTTCCGACGAGCGCGCGGCGTCCGGCCGGTCGTCGCCGTGTATTCGCCGCACCGGGTGGTACATACCCTCCATCCCCCGCAGAGCACGGCAGACGGGGGGGTCGAGGATGAGCACGGCAGCGGCGGAGCGCGGCCCGGGCGTCTGGTCGTCCGCCTTCTCGGTCCTGCAGCGCGTCGGACGCTCCCTGATGATGCCGATCGCGGTGCTGCCCGCGGCCGGTCTGCTGCTCAGGTTCGGCCAGGAGGACCTGCTCGGCCGCACCGACAACGCCTTCCTCGACCAGGTGGCCGGGATCTTCGCCGCCGCGGGCGGGGCCCTGTTCGACAACCTGCCGCTGCTGTTCGCGATCGGCGTGGCCATCGGGTTCGCCCGCAAGGCGGACGGCTCCACCGCACTCGCCGCCCTCGTCGGATACCTGGTCTTCGACCGGGTCAGCAGGACGATCTTCTTCACCGCCGCGCCGGAGTCCGAGGTCTACAAGAAGGTCGCGCAGAAAGTCGTGGGGCCGGACGGGCAGGCCGTGCCCGCGCTGAACCTCGGCGTGCAGAACCCCACCGGCGTCCTGGGCGGCATCGTCATCGGCCTCACCGCGGCCCTGCTCTGGCAGCGGTACTACCGGATCAAGCTGCCCTCCTGGCTGGCCTTCTTCGGCGGGCGCAGGTTCGTCCCGATCGTCACCGCCGTCGTCGCGATGGTCCTCGGCGTGGCCTTCGGCCTGCTCTGGCGGCCGGTCGGCGACTGGCTCGCCGGGGTGGGCGACTGGCTCTCCGTCCACGGCACCGTGGGCGCGGGCGCGTACGGCGTCGCCAACCGGCTCCTCATCCCGATCGGCCTGCACCACTTCCTGAACACGATCGTCTGGTTCACCCTGCCCGGGTGCACGGCCGGGGTCGACGGCGCGACCAAGAACGCGGCGGGTGACCTGAACTGCTACTTCGCCGGTCAGGAGGGCGCCGGGATCTTCATGACCGGCTTCTTCCCGGTGATGATGTTCGGCCTGCTCGGCGCCGCGATCGCGATCTGGCGGGCCGCGCCACCGCACCGGCGCCCGGCCGTCGGCGGCATCATGCTCTCGGCGGGGCTCACCGCCTTCGTCACCGGGATCACCGAGCCGATCGAGTTCGCCTTCGTCTTCGTGGCCCCGGTGCTGTTCGTGGTGCACGCGTTCCTCACCGGGCTGTCCATGGCCCTGATGGCCGAGCTGGGCGCCCGCCTCGGGTTCACCTTCTCGGCGGGCGCCATCGACATGCTCCTCAACGCCGGCAAGTCCAACACCCGCGAGCTCGGGGTGATCATCGGCTTCGGCGTGCTCTACTTCGTGATCTACTACCTGCTGTTCACATTCATGATCAGGAAGTTCAACCTGGCCACCCCCGGCCGGGAGCCCGAGGACGGTGGGGCGCCCACCGACACGGCCGCCGCGCCCGCCCCGGCCTCCTCCCCCGTTCCCGGTACGACCGCCGTCCCGTCCGCGGAATCTCCCCGGGAAGCCACGGCGCCACCTCCGGGGTCCACGACGCCTCCTCCTGCCCGTTCCGCGGAACCGCCTGCGCCTCCTGCGGGAGCCACGGAACCGCCGGGCCCCACGACACCGCCCACGGGATCCGCGGAGCCGTCCCCGGGACGGACCGGCACCCCGCGGGACGGGCCGGAGACCGGCCCGCCCGGTTCCTGAGCCGCGTTTCGGCCGCCCGCCGGGGATCACCGTCACGGCCGGAACCCGTCTCCCGGTGATGATGAACCGCTCCAACCCCAGGCCGTCTTCCCCTCCCAATCGGGCGAATCAGCCGGGATTCCGAAGAAGTTGGCGGAGTACGTATCCGGACGGCAGACCGGAAACTCCTTGATCTGTCACCCATGCCGACCAGCAGCCCAGCATCCTCGGAGTCGCCCATGTCGCCCTCTCGACGGCCGGTATCGCTCCCCCGGCTCGCGCCCTCCCCCTCCGCCGAACCGCCCTACGACGACGACCGCCCCGCCGGGGACGCCCCGGCCGCCCCGCCGTACGTCCAGGGAGCCCTGGCCCTCACCGTGGACCCCGAGCCCGGAAGGGATTCCGGGGCCGCGGGTCGCCGGGCGCAGCACCCGTTGGTCTGGGGCCCGCCGGGCGCGCCCCCCGACGAGCGGCGGCTGCGGGCCCTGGCGCAGGCCGTCGCCGAGATTCTCTCCGGCAGGCGGCCGCCGGCGAGCGTCGCCTGCCACCTGACCGGCCGGGCCCAGGCCGAGCTGGTCCGGAGCGGAAAGGTCATCGACAGCACCCGGCCGCCCCGGACCGGCCGGCTTCACGTCTCCCAGCCCGAGGACGGGGTGGTGGAGATGTGCACCGTGGTCGAC
Source organism: Streptosporangium fragile (assembly GCF_039534445.1). NCBI lineage: Bacteria > Bacillati > Actinomycetota > Actinomycetes > Streptosporangiales > Streptosporangiaceae > Streptosporangium > Streptosporangium fragile. The sequence goes on from NZ_BAAAVI010000051.1 coordinate 13,145, forward strand.
TGCGGCGACCGCTCGCGCGTACTGGCGCTGAGGCTGGAACGCAGGGGCGTGCGCTGGCTGTGCACCGACGTCGAGACGGCCCCCTGAGCGCCCGTCCCGCACTGGGCACCGGCCCGCCGTCCCGGCCGGGCTCGGAGAGTCCCGGAGCCCGGAGACCCCGGAAGGCCGGGAAGACCCGGGAGGCCGGAAGACCGGCAAACCGAAGGGCCGGGAAGACCCGGAAGACCGGGAACCCGAAGACCCGGGAACCGGAGATGTCGAGAGGGCGGGAGAACCCGGGAACGCCGAAGGGCCCGCACCCATGGGTGCGGGCCCTTCCGGAGGCGGTCAGGCCTCGGTGTGCTTGGGGTCGCCGTGGCAGCGCTTGTACTTCTTGCCCGAGCCGCAGGGGCACGGGGCGTTGCGCTCGACGTTGCCGTAGGCGTCGCGCTCAGCCCGGGTGCTGACCCGGGTGTGCTCGATCTCGCCGCTCTCGCCGGGCGCGGTGTACTCCAGCTCGGAGGGGCGGTCGGGGCCGCGCAGGCCGCGGGCGATGATCGAGCGGGTCTCCGCGATCGCCGCGTCCTCGCTGGCCTCGGCCTCCTCGACGATCGGGTTGGTCTGCACCTCGACTTCGAGGTTGAACAGGTACCCGACCGACTCCTCCTTGATGCCCTCCAGCATCCGGGAGAACATCTCGAAGCCCTCGCGCTGATACTCGATCAGCGGGTCGCGCTGGGCCATGGCGCGCAGGCCGATGCCCTCCTGCAGGTAGTCCATCTCGTAGAGGTGCTCGCGCCACTTGCGGTCGAGGACCGACAGGATGACCCGCCGCTCCAGCTCCCGCATGGCCTCCGAGCCGAGCTCCTCCTCGCGACGGTCGTAGGCGGCCATCGCGTCGTCCTTGATCCGCTCGCTGAGCAGCTCGGCGGTGAGCTCCTCGACGCTGCCCGCCTTCCCGATGACGTCGTCGACGGCGACGCTGATCGGGTAGAGCTGGCCGAGGGCCTTCCACAGCTTGTCGAGGTCCCACTCTTCGGCGAAGCCCTCGGCGGTGGCGCCCGCGACGTAGTCGTCGATCACGTCGTTGATGAAGGTGCGGATCTGCTCGTGCAGGTCGGCGCCTTCGAGCACCCGGTGACGCTCGGCGTAGATCACCTTGCGCTGCCGGTTCATGACCTCGTCGTACTTCAGAACGTTCTTGCGGATCTCGAAGTTCTGCTGCTCGACCTGGTGCTGGGCGGAGGCGATGGCCTTGGAGACGATGCCCGACTCGATCGGGACGTCGTCCGGGATGTTCAGGCGGGTCATGATCATTTCGACCCTGGCCGAGTTGAACAGGCGCATCAGGTCGTCCTCAAGCGAGAGGTAGAACCGCGACTCGCCCGGGTCGCCCTGGCGGCCGGAACGGCCGCGCAGCTGGTTGTCGATGCGCCGCGACTCGTGGCGCTCGGTGCCCAGGACGTAGAGGCCGCCCAGCTCGGTGACCTCGTCGTGCTCGGCCTTGACCACCTCCTTGGCCTTCTCCAGCGCCTCGCCCCAGGCCTTCTCGTACTCCTCCGGGGTCTCGACCGGGTCGAGACCGCGGTTGCGCAGCTCCAGGTCGGCGCGGAAGTCGGGGTTGCCGCCGAGCATGATGTCGGTGCCTCGACCGGCCATGTTGGTGGCGACGGTGACCGCGTGCTTGCGGCCCGCCTCGGCCACGATCGCCGCCTCACGCGCGTGGTTCTTGGCGTTGAGGACCTCGTGCTTGACGCCCCTGCGCTTGAGCTCCTTGGACAGGCGCTCGGACTTCTCCACGCTGGTGGTGCCGACCAGGACCGGCTGGCCCTTCTCGTAGCGCTCCTTGATGTCCTCCACGCACGCCAGGAACTTGGCGTCCTCGGTCTTGTAGACCACGTCGGCCTGGTCCTTACGGATCATCGGCCGGTTCGTGGGGATCGGGACGACGCCGAGCTTGTAGGTCTGGTGGAACTCGTTGGCCTCGGTGGCCGCGGTGCCGGTCATGCCGGAGAGCTTGGCGTAGAGGCGGAAGTAGTTCTGCAGCGTGATCGTGGCGAGAGTCTGGTTCTCGTCCTTGATCTTGACGCCTTCCTTCGCCTCGATGGCCTGGTGCATGCCCTCGTTGTAACGGCGGCCGTGCAGGACGCGCCCGGTGAACTCGTCGACGATCAGGACCTCGCCGTCGACGACGATGTAGTCCTTGTCCTTCTTGTAGAGTTCCTTGGCCTTCAACGCGTTGTTGAGGAAGCCCACCAGGTGGGTGTGCTCGGGCTTGTAGAGGTTCTCAATGCCGAGCCAGTCTTCGACCTTCTGCACGCCCGACTCGAAGATGCCCACTGTGCGCTTCTTCTCGTCGACGGTGTAGTCGCCGCTGCTCTCCTCGCCGTCCTTGCCCTCGGTGCCCCTGCGGAGCCGAGGAACGATCTTGGCGAACTCGGCGTACCACTTGCCGGACTGCTCGCCCGGACCGGAGATGATCAGCGGGGTCCTGGCCTCGTCGATGAGGATGGAGTCGACCTCGTCGACGATGGCGAAGTTGTGGCCGCGCTGGACGCACTCCTCCAGCGACCAGGCCATGTTGTCGCGCAGGTAGTCGAAGCCGAACTCGTTGTTGGTGCCGTAGGTGATGTCGGCGTTGTACTGCCTGCGGCGCTCGTCGGCCGGCATGTTGGCCAGGATGACGCCGACCTCCAGGCCGAGGAAGCGGTGGATGCGGCCCATCTCGTCGGCGTCGCGCTTGGCCAGATAGTCGTTGACCGTGACGACGTGGACGCCCTTGCCCGAGATGGCGTTGAGGTAGGCGGGGAGCGTACAGGTCAGGGTCTTGCCCTCACCGGTGCGCATCTCGGAGATGTTGCCCATGTGCAGGTTGGCCCCGCCCATGATCTGCACATCGAAGTGACGCTTGCCCAGCACCCGCCGGGAGGCTTCACGGACGGTGGCGAAGGTTTCGGGCAGCAGGTCGTCGAGAGACTCGCCGTCGGCGTAACGCTGCTTGAACTCCGCGGTCAGCGCGCGAAGCTCGGCGTCGGTCAGGCTCGTGAAGTCGTCTTCAATGGAGTTGACCTGGTCGGCGATCCGCTTGAGCTTACGCAGAAGCTTGCCTTCGCCTGCGCGAAGAATCTTGTCGAGAAAGGCTGGCACTTTAGCTAAAGCTCCTCGCAGGTCTTCCGCGGCCGGACGGCCCGGTTGAGGACGAGACATGGTTCTCCGCTGCCATCGTAGGCGGTTCTACCACCTGACACAGCCACCCTGAATCACGCCCCGGCAGCGGATAGCGTTCCTTGCCCCCTTCTTTGAGAGAGTACGACCAGCTTCTAGGGGTATGTCGCCTCTAGCACGCCCGCGCGGGAATCGCCGCGCGGGCGCGTCGTTATGTTCGGAAGGAGTGGCCGCAATGGCGGACGACACGCATCAGGCAGACGCCAACCACGGGGGAAAGGCGTCGTCCTGGCTGGCCGTGACCGTCATCCTGCTGGGCTTCACCATCGCGGGGGTGGCCCTCTGCCTGGGTCCCAACTGGTTCATGTTCTGGATGGGGGCGGCGGTCTGCGCCCTGGGCGGGATCCTGCTGCTGGCCTTCCGGGTCTTCCAGGACGTGGTCCTCGACGCCCCCCGTACGATGCACGCGGGGACGAACCGGGACATGCTCAGCTGACGGGCCCGCCGGCCGGGACAACCGGGCGACCGGCGGGACGACCGGGGCAGTCGGCGGGACGGCCGGGGCGGCCGCGCCGGAGCACGACCGGCCTGTGGACCCGGCCGCCGGAGCGGCCACCCGGAGAGCACGGGCTGACACCGGCATAGCCCTTTCGTCGGTGTGGGGCGCTAACCTCGGCGTCATGCTGACGTGTTGCTTCCCCCGGGGGCGGGCATGACGCTCGCCCTCTCCCCCGACGAGGCTCGCCGCATCATCCTCCGCGCCCAGGGCTTCCTGGGCGCCGAGGCCCGCCGCGGCGGCGCCCCCGCGACGCTGCGCAGGCTGGGGGCCGTCCAGCTCGACACGATCTCGGTGCTGGCCCGCTCGCACGAGCTGGTCGCCTACGCCCGCCTCGGCGCCGTCGGCAGGCAGAAGGTCGAGCGGGCCTACTGGGACGACCCGGCCCGGGCGTTCGAGTACTGGTGCCACGCGGCCTGCATCCTGCCGATCGACGACTGGCCGCTGTACGCGTTCCGGCGCCGCTACTACCGCGACCGGAAGTTCCGCTGGCACGACGTGCCCGACAGCGTGGACAAGATCCTGCAGTTGGTCCGCGAGAGCGGGCCCGTCACCACCACCGACATCGGCGGCGCCAAGAACGGCGGCCCCTGGTGGGACTGGTCGGACTCCAAGATAGCCATCGAGTGGCTGCTCGACACGGGCGAGGTCGTCTGCACCCGCCGGGTGGGCTGGCGCCGCGTCTACGATCTCACCGAGCGCGCGGTCCCCGCGCACCTGCTCGCCGAGGACCTGTCCGACGCCGAGTGCGTCGCCCGCCTCGCCCGGATCGCCGGGCGCGCCCTGGGCGTCGCCACCCGCGCCGACCTCGTCGACTTCCTCCGCCTCAAGGCTCCCGAGGCGCTCCTGCTCGACCGGTGCCTGCTCGACGGCGCGACCGGGCTGGTGCCCGTCCGCGTCTCCGGGTGGCCGGAGCGCTCGGCCGCGGCCTGGGCCGACCCCGCCGCGTTGGAGACCGAACCCCGGGGCCGCCACCGTACGACCCTGCTCTCCCCGTTCGACTCCCTCGTCTGGGACCGCGCCCGCACCCTCCGCGTCTTCGGCTTCAACCACCGCCTGGAGGCGTACGTGCCCAAGGACAAGCGCGTCCACGGGTACTTCACCATGCCGCTGCTGGCCGGAGGCCGGTTGATCGGCCGGGTCGACCCGGCGCGCGAGGGCTCCACGCTCGTCGCCCGCCAGGTCGGGCTCGAACCGGGCGTCTCCCCCGGCAAGGGCGCCGGGCCGCTGGCCGAGGCGCTGTGGGAGGCGGCCGGTTGGGTCGGCTGCGACGCCGTACGCGTCGAACAGGTCGATCCGCTGCTGGCGGGTCCGCTCCACGACGCCCTGGGGCGCTGAGCGGAGGGGCGGCGACCACCGCGACCGCCCGGGGCGGGTCCGGACCGGGATCGGCACGGAGACCACCGCGGACCGCCGGGGCGAGCGGATCACCACCGGGCGCGGATCACCACCGGGGGCGGGCGGATCACCGCCGGGCGCGCACCGGCACCGGGGGGGCGGCGACCGCGGGACGGTCGCCGCGCCGGACGGGCCGCGTCAGGTGATCTCCAGCATCCGCTCGCGCACCGCGTAGACCACCGCTTCCATCCGGGAGTGCAGCTGGAGCTTGTCCAGGATGTTGCGGACGTGGTTCTTCACGGTGTTCTCCGAGATGAACAACTGCTTGGCGATCTCCCGGTTGTTCATGCCCTTCGCGACCAGGCGGAGCACCTCCATCTCCCGCTCCGTCAGGCGCGGAACGGGGAGCTGCGGTGGCCGCTCGGCCTCCTTGCGGCTCATGCTGGCGAACTCGCTGATGAGCTTGGCGGCCATCGCCGGGTTGATCAGCGACTGCCCTTCGTGCACGCCGCGCACGGCCTGCGGGACCTCGTCGAGCTGGACGTTCTTCAGCAGGTAGCCGGTGGCTCCCGCCTTGATCGCCTCGAAGAGGTCTTCCTCCTCGTCGCTCACCGTCAGCATGATGATCCGCGTGCTCGGCACGGAGGCCTTGATCGCACGTGTGGCCTCGATGCCGCTCCTGCGCGGCATCCGGACGTCCATGAGCACGACGTCCGGGGTGAGACGGTCGGCGAGTTCGACCGCTTCCTGACCGTCGCTCGCCTCGCCGACCACCTCGATATCCGTCTCCGCGTCCAGCGCCATCTCCAGGCTGCGCCGGATCAGCGCGTGATCGTCAACGATCAGCACGCGGATCGGGTCGCCACGCCCGGCGGAGCCGGTTGCGTCGTCGGGTTCCGTCACGCCTCCTCCTCGGGGGGCCAGAGCCGTTGGACCGCCATGATTACACGGGTTTCACGGTCCTCGGGTTGGGCGGAGAGGATCTTCGAACGCGTCCGTCAGGGTTCGACGAGGCGCAGGACGCCGTAGTTGTACCCCTGCCGCAGATATACGACGCTGGGCTGGCCGCTCTCCTTGTCGCGGAACAGGTAGAAGTCGTGCCCCACCAGCTCCATCTCCAGGAGGGCCTGATCGATCGTCATCGGCTCGGCCTTGTGGAACTTCTCCCTGACGATGAGCGGCCCGTCGCCGTCCATCTCGATGGGGATTATCGCCTGGTCCTCCGAGAGTTCGGCCTCGTCCGCGGTCTCGGCCGCGGGCCGGCTCTCCGCCTCGGTGAGAAGCCGGGCCGGGGCGCTCTCCAGGGATTCCGCGAGCGCGGTGGCCGTCAGCTCGGCGACCGAGGGGGGGCAGTGGTTGCCGTGGTGGATCTTCCGCCGGTCGGCGAGACGGCGGAGCCTTCCTTCGAGTTTTCCGAGTGCTATGTCAAGGGCGGCGAAGCGGTCGTCGGCCGAGGCCTCCGCGCGGATGGCGGGACCGCGCGAGTGGATGGTGAGCTCTACCCGCTCGCGCTGGTCGACGATGCGGGGATTACGCTCCTTGGACACCTCCACGTCAACGCGAATGAGCTTGTGGTCAAGACGCTCGATCCTGGCCAGCTTGGTGTTCACATGATCGCGGAATCGGTCACTCACTCCGGTGTGCCGCCCCTTGACGATGATCTCCATGCACAGCCCCCCTTCGAATCTCGACGGTGGTACGCGACACCCGCTCGGCCGACCTGGTCTTCGTCCCCACATCCGCCTGCTGAGGGTTTCGCAGCTCTTTGCCACTACATGCCCTTCTCCTCTGGCGAGGAACATCTGGCTCCTCGGGAAGGCAGGACTTACCTCTAAGCCGCACCGTGATCGATCGACGAAAAGTCGTCTTACGTGGGCCGTTTCGCCTGCGGCTGGCATCGGCTAGCCAGGCCGGCCCCCCAGCGGGGGTCGGTCCGGCGCAACCACGGACCCGAGCGGGTGCCATGGCTCAGACGCTATCCGCATCCTGGCCGAATGTCAGCCTGCCGATCCCCCGAAGGATCACTTTGGGTAGCGTCAGCGGGTCCGCGGCCCGCTCCGGGGCACCGCAGGCAGGTCCGGCGCGTCGGCGCACGACGGCTTTCCATACCCACTGAGCAGCTCTTATGCCCCGATCGAGGCGGCGAGATGTGGCGCCGGGGTGAGAATGACCATTTGCTTTCTCTTTACCCTCCGTCACCGCTGCGATTTTGATCTCTTCGGCGTGTCGCGGCGACCGCGGCGGCGAAGGAGGGGGTCACCCCCGCCTCCCGGAGCGCCCTGGCCGCCTCGGCGAGCGTCGCGCCCGTGGTGACGATGTCGTCGACCAGCACAACCGCCTCCACGCCGCCCCAGGATCGCGGTACGGGCGCGTTCCGGTCGGCCGGAACCGTGAAGGCCGAGAAGAGGTTCGCGGCCCGCTGAGACGAGCTCAGCCCCGCCTGGTCGGCCACCCGGCGCCGCTGGGCGAGCACCCCGGCCACGGTCACGGGCCACCCGGCCAGACCGAGGTAACCGGCCGCCAGCTCCGCGAGCCGGGTCACCGGGTCGTGCCCGCGCCGCCGCAGCACCGGCCGCGCACTGGGCACCGGCACGAGCACGACCGGCCGCGCGCCCGCCGCGGCGGCCACCGCCAGGGCGAGCGCCCCGGCCAGGGGACGCGCGACGGCCGTGCGGCCCCGCTCCTTGTACGCGATGATCATCCGGCGCACGGCGGGTGTGTATTCGCCCGCCGACCAGCACGCGGGCAGGCCGGGCGGGGCGGGATCGGGGGTCCGGCGCGCGGGCCGGCCGTGGAGCTCCACGGCGCAGCGGGGGCAGACGAGAACGCCCGGCGCGTCGCATCCGGCGCATCGGGGCGGCAGGATCAGGTCGAGCATGGCGGTCGTCACGGACTCACGGTGTCATGCCCCACCGACAGAAATCGCAGGACAGAGGCCGGATGGGTGTCCCGGCCACGGAAGTCCGGCGGGAGCGGCCCCGGCCGCCGCACACCCGGAACGAACCGGTCCACACCCGGAGCGGACCGGTCGCCGCTTCCCAGAGGGCTGCCCGGCCGTCCCCGGAGCCGTCGCCGTCCCGGGGCGGTCCCGGGACGGCGACGGGCCGGAATCGACCCGGGAAGGCCGGGAAGACCGGATCCGGGTCATCCCGGAGGGAAGACCGGGAAGGACGGGCCCGGATACCCCCGGGCGAAGACCGGGAGAAACGGACCCCGATCACCCCGGGAAGACCGGACCCGGGTCACCCCAGGGGGAAGGCCGGGGAGGACGGGCCGTCGGGACCGTTCTCGGCGAAGCCGGTGGAGCCGGTCGTCTCGTCCTTGACCAGCGGATCCCACTTGGCGGTGTTCCAGAACAGGACCTGCCGGTTGCCGTTGTCGTCTTCCGCCCCGGCCAGCAGGGTGCCGTCCAGCGCGGTGATGCTCTTGATGCGGGAGTCGGAGGCCAGCGACTTGGGCGCGGCGGTGACGGACGCCTCCAGCAGCTCGGACTTGCCGGTCAGCACGTAGAGGGTCTTGCCGTCCTTCCAGGCGATGTCCTTGATCGTCTGCCCGCTCTCGGCGGGCACCACGGTCTGGAGGTTGTCGATGCGGGTGTTCTCGCGCTGGCCGATGACCGTGCCGATGTGGACCTGCTCCCCCATCCCGTCCCTGACGACCACCGCGACGTGCACGCCGTCCCGTGCGACCTTGAGCAACCGGACGTGGGCCGTCTCCAGCTCGGGAGCGGAGACCCGGTACTGGTGCTTGTTCTCGCTGTCGTGCCGGAGCACGATCGAGGTGTGGTCGTCGGGCCGGTTGACCGTCCAGAGCGTGTCGTAGCGGTCCCAGGACGGCGGGGTGAGGTTGTCGCCGGTCACCCACACCCGCCACTCGCCGCCCGCGGCCAGCGGCGCCACGGAGACGGTCTTGTCGTCCGCCGAGAGCACCGCCACCTGCTTGACCGGCTGGGCGCTGATCGCCGGATGTTTGAACTCGTTGTCCTTCTGGCCCGCCCGGCCCGGCACCGGGTGGCCCGTGTTCTCCTTGCCCAGCAGATGCAGGGCCCCGCCGGCCAGGTAGAACGGGGCGACGTTGTTCGGGGTCATCCAGGGGTCGAACCTCGACTGCTCCTGCGCGTCGATCTGGAGCGCGGAGCCGGAGGAGTAGTACGGCTCGCCGTTGACCTTGACCTCGAAGCCCCAGCCGCCCTTGGTCAGCGCGGTGAGCGTGGCGGCGAGCTGGGCCGCCATCGAGTTGACGCGGTCGACGTCGACGCCCCGGGTGAGGTCGATGACGACGCGGTTGTTCTCGGTGGTGACGTCGATGAGCTCGGTGCCGGGCTCGAAGGCGGTGTTCACCGCGTCCTTCAGCGAACTGCTCGGCCCCTGCAGCAGCCGCTCGACCGTGGTCTTGGCGAAGTTGGCCGCGGGATCGATCGGCACGCGGACCTGGTCGACCACCAGTCCCTTCCACTGCGCGTCCAGGAAGTACAGGTCCACGGGGAGGTAGCCGCGGTCGACGTCGACCTCCGAGAGCAGCAGCCCGTCGGGGGCGGCGTCGATCCGCCAGCCGCCGGGCCCCCTGACGAGGCTGAAGGGCTCGTTGAGCGCGCCGCCGCTGGGGCGGTAGCGGCCGTCCTGGTCGATGATGGCCGTGACGGCGCCCTTGAGGGTGACCCGCGTCTGCTTGTCCTCCTCGCCCACGGGCGGGAGCTTCTCGTAGTCACCCTGCCGGTAGACCGTGACGCCGCTGTGGGGGTTCCACTTCCTGGCGAAGGTCTCGGTCAGGTAACGGCGGGCGACCGTGCGGGCCGGGTCGTCGGGGCTGGCCATCGCGGCCCGGAAGCCGGTGACGACCTCCTCGGGCGACCACTCGGGGTTCGGCGACATGGGGATGACCCGCGCGTACGGGTCGCCGAGCGGGTTGCCCTTGCGCACGTCGTCGACGGCGATGGCCTTGCCGCCGGTGGGGATGACGGCGCAGGAGGACGTGCCGCAGGCCAGCACGGCGGCCATCGCCGCCAGGCCCGCGGCGCGGAGAGGCTTAGTCCGCATCGCGGCCTCCGTCGATCACCGCGGGCGACAGCACCGGGGTCATGTGCTGCCCCCGCCACGTGCGGCGCATCTCCACCTCCGGCGGGACCAGCGGCAGCGGCGATCCGCGCAGGACGGCCCCGGCCACCCTGGGCAGCGAGAGCCGGAACTGCGATCCCTCGCCGGGGGCGCCCCAGGCCTGCAACCAGCCGCCGTGCAGCATGGCGTCCTCCCGGGAGATGGCCAGCCCCAGTCCGGTGCCGCCGATCGTGCGGGCCCGGGACGGGTCGGCCCGCCAGAAGCGGTCGAAGACCAGGTTCTCCTCACCGGGCTTCAGGCCCACCCCGTGGTCGCGTACGGCCACCGCGACCGCGTCCCGGTCGGCGCCGACCGAGACGACGATGTCGCGCCCCTCGCCGTGCTCGATGGCGTTGAACAGCAGGTTGCGCAGGATGCGCTCGACCCTGCGGCTGTCCATCTCCGCCATGCAGGGCTCACCGGGCAGGCGCAGGTCGAACCTGGTGGAGTGCCGCTCGGCCAGCGCCTCGGAGTCGGCGACGGCGCGGAGCACCACGTCCCTGACGTCCACGGAGTCGATGTCCAGGTCGGCGGCGCCCGCGTCGTAGCGACTGATCTCCAGCAGGTCGGCGAGCATCGCCTCGAACCGGTTGAGCTGGTTCTGCATCAGCTCGGCCGACCTGGCGGCCATCGGGTCGAAGTCCTCCCGGGCGTCGTAGAGCAGGTCGGCGGCCATTCGCACGGTGGTCAGCGGGGTGCGCAGCTCGTGCGAGACGTCGGAGACGAACTGCCGCTGGACCTGGGAGAGCTCCTCCAGCTGGTGGATCTTCAGCGCCAGGTTGGCGGCCATCTCGTTGAAGGAGGTGGCCAGGCGTGCCAGGTCGTCCTCACCGCGCACCTTCAGCCGTTCGTCCAGGCGCCCGGCGGCCAGCCGCTCGGCGGCCTGCCGCGCGAGACGCACCGGCGTGACGACCTGGCGGGTGACCAGGAAGGCGATGGCGGCCAGCAGCAGGACGAGACCGGCGCCGACGAGGATGATCATCTGCTGGACCGAGGCGAGGATCCGTTCCTCCTTGTCCAGGGGGACGAGGTGGTAGATCTCGTACGAGGTGTCGAGCCCGGTGCCCCAGGTGTCGAGGCGGGTGCCGATGATCAGGCCGGGCACCGGCTCCGGCTGCCCCTTGTAGTACAGCGGGGTGTACCAGGTGCTGTCTTCGCCGGCTTCCTTCTTGAACAGCTCCTCGCGCTGCCTGGGCGGGATGCTGACCGGGTCGATGTTCGTGGTGCCGTAGAACTCGCCGGGCCGGTTCTCGTTGCGGATGATCACCGAGTAGCGGCTGGCCGAGCCCGCGCGCCGGGCGAGCGCGTCGGTGGCCTGGCTGAGCGGGCTGCCGCCGCCCGCCTGGAGCGCCTGGCCCGACTCCACGGGCTGCTTGGCGGCCTCGGCGGCCGGCTGGTTGAGGTAGCCGAGCACCGCGTTCCGGTCGGCCTGGGCCTCGCTTCTGGCCGCGCTCTCCCTGGCCTCCAGCGTGGCTCTGGCGATCTGCTGCATGAGGAAGACGCCGAGCACGGCGACCACCACGATGGAGATGACCATGGTGCTGGTGACCACGCGGAGCTGTAGCGAGCGCCAGAAGACCCGGCGCACCCGCCCGGCCGCGCGCCGGACGCTTCGCCGGAGGCCCCGCGCCAGCTGGCGCGGGGTCCGGCGACGCTTCTTCGGGGCGGAAGGCATGTCGGGGTCCGGGGGGATCCGCGGATCAGGCCGGGCCGGCCTTGTAGCCGACGCCGCGGACCGTCACGACGATCTCGGGATGCTCCGGGTCCTTCTCGATCTTCGCGCGGAGGCGCTGGACGTGCACGTTGACCAGGCGGGTGTCGGCCGCGTGGCGGTAGCCCCAGACCTGTTCGAGCAGGACCTCGCGGGTGAAGACCTGGCGGGGCTTGCGCGCGAGGGCGACCAGGAGGTCGAACTCCAGCGGCGTGAGGTTGATGGTCTCCTCGCCCCGCTTGACCGAGTGCCCGGCGACGTCGATGGTGATGTCGCCGATCTGCAGGATCTCCGGGGTGGGCTCGTCGGTGCGGCGCAGCCGGGCACGGACCCGGGCGACGAGCTCCTTGGGCTTGAAGGGCTTGACGATGTAGTCGTCGGCCCCGGACTCCAGACCGAGCACCACGTCGATGGTGTCGCTCTTGGCGGTCAGCATCACGATCGGCACACCGGATTCGGCGCGGATACGGCGGCAGACGTCGATACCGTCCGCGCCCGGAAGCATCAGGTCGAGCAGGACCAGGTCCGGCCTGGTGTCACGGAACGCGTCGAGCGCCTTGTCGCCGTCGGAGACGAAGGAAGGTTCGAAACCCTCCCCGCGCAGCACGATGCCGAGCATCTCGGCGAGAGCGGCGTCGTCGTCGACGACCAGCACGCGTCCTTTCATGGCCCCTCATTCGGTTTACGCAGTTCGGGAGTTATTGGGATAAATCGCTCGATCGTCGAAGATTACCCTTGTCCGCCTACTGGATGACACCCGCCGACGACCGCACATCCAAACGACGAATTTTAGGCACACGCAACGTGAAGCGCGTCGTGGTGCCCCCGTACGGCCGCCACCGGTCCCGGTGACTGCGGGCACCGGGCGGAGATGACCACGCTCCCAGTCTGCGGTAAACGACACCGTCTCGGCCATCCCTCCGGCGTCTCCGTCGATCTCCGTGACGGAAACGGCACCTGCCGCGCGGAGAAAGGGAGCTGCGATCGCCCGATCACCACGAGCGGTGGGGCCACATGCCAGGATTGGGATATGTCAGACGGTCACGGTTCCGCCCCCGGCACGCCCCCGGGTTGGGCGTCCAACCAGCCTCCGCCCTACGGCGGCGATCCGGGATCGCCGTGGACCACCCCCGGTTCGGCTCCCGGAGCCCCCCCGCCCCACACCGGCCACGGGCCCTACGGGCAGGCGCCGCCGTACCAGCAGGGCCCGTACGGGGCGCCACCCTACGGGGCGCCGCCCGCGATGCGGCCAGGGATCATCCCGCTGCGCCCGCTGGGCCTGGGTGACATCCTCGACGGCGCGATCAAGCTGATCCGTTCCAACCCGCGGAGCGTGCTCGGCCTGTCGGCGATCGCCGCCGTGGTGAGCGCGGTCCCCCTGGCGATCGCGCAGGCGTTCGCCCTGAGTTCCGTCGCCCCCGCGCTGGACGACCCCGCCACGGCGGAGGTGTCCGGGGCGGACCTCCTCGCCTCGTACAGCAGCCTGCTGCTCTCGTCCGTGGTGGAGTTCGTCGCGGTGGTCGTGCTCAGCGGCGTGTTGACGCGCATCCTGGGCCGCGCGGTCTTCGGCGGCAGGATGACCGCCGGAGAGGCCTGGCGGCTGACCCGGGGCCGGGTGCCCGCCCTGTTCGGGGTGGTGATCATCGAGATGATGGTCCTCCTGGCCCCGCTTGTCCTGATCTATGTGTTGTTCGCCGCTCTCGCGGCATCCGGGGCCTTGACGGGGGCCGGGGCCGGCGGGGCGGTGCTCCTGATCCTGGCGGCGATCCCGGGCTTCCTCGTCTACGTGGCGTTCTTCGCCACCAAGCTGGCTCTCGCGGCGCCCGTGGCGGTGCTGGAGCGGCGCGGTGTGATCGACTCCCTGCGACGGTCCTGGCATCTGGTCAAGGGCGCCTTCTGGCGGACGCTCGGCATCCTGATCCTCACCCAGATCCTCGCCGGGCTGATCGCCCTGGCGCTCTCCCTGCCCTTCTCCATGGGGGTGAGCCTGATCAGCGTCCTGAGCGAGAGTTCCACCGGCTCGCAGATCGTCGCGGCGGTGCTGATCGCCGTGGGCGGCACGATCAGCGCGATGATCACCTATCCGTTCCAGGCCGCGGTCAGCGGCCTGCTCTACGCCGACCGGCGAATGCGCGCCGAGGCGTTCGACCTGGTGCTGCAGACCGCGGCGATCGAACAGCAGCGGCAGGGCTGGGTCCACGCGTCCGCCGACGACCTGTGGGACCCCTCCGTGACCCCCGTCCAGCCCGGGTACGGGCAACCGGGACAGGGACCGGCGGGGTACGGGCAGCCCGGGTACGGGCAACCCGGGTACGGGCCACCCGGGTACGGGCAACCGGGACAGGGACCGGCGGGGTACGGGCAGGATCACGGACAGCCGGGGCCCGGGGAACGGGGACAGCCCGGTCAGGGAGCCCCGTGGTCCCAGCCCTGACCTCCCCGATCGACATCGATCGCGAGGAGGCACAACGCCAGGCGGCCCAGGAGCTGCTCAAGGCGGAGTACGCCAAGGAGTCGCTCCTCGACCGGATCCTGCGCGGCGTCAGCCAGTTCCTCGGCGACCTGCTGGACCAGGACTCCGTGGGCGTCGTCGGCGGCGTGGTGGCGTGGTCCGTGCTCGCCGCGATCGTCGTCGCCCTCCTGACCGCGATCGTCCTCGTCGCGCGCAGGACCGCCCGGGGCCGCACCGCACGCGGGGAGGGCGTCTTCGGCCGCCGCCGCCGCACCGCCGCCGAGCACCGTGAGGCCGCCGAGCGGCTGGCCGCGGAGGCCCACTGGTCCGACGCCATCCGTGAGCGGCTCCGGGCGATCGCGAGCGAGCTGGAGGAACGCGTGATCGTCGACGCGACGCCGGGCCGCACCGCCGGCGAGCTGGCCGCCGAGGCCGGGCGGGCGCTGCCCGCGTTCGCCGCCGGGCTGGCCGCGGCGGCGCGGGTGTTCGACGACGTGACCTACGGCGAGGTGCCGGGCACGGCCGAGGGCTACGCGCTCCTGCGCGACCTCGACGAGCGCCTGCGCGACGCCCGTCCGGTGCTCGCCGGGGCCGCGCCGGGAACCGCCGGGCAGGGGGCCGTCCCATGAGCCTGGCCGCACCCCCGGGAACGGGGTCGACGTCGGCGTCGCCGACCGCCCGCGGCCTCTGGCGTGACGGCCGGGGCATCCTCGTGGTCGCGTTCCTCGTGGTCATCGGGGCTGTCACCGGCGTGCTGCTGAGCGGCTCCGGGGGGACCGGCAGGCCGCTCGACCCCGCCGACAGCTCGCTGTCGGGCGGCAAGGCCCTGGCCGAGCTGCTGCGGGCCCGGGGCGTCCGGGTCGTGCGGGTCACCTCGGCCGCCGAGGCGGAGAGCGCCGGCACCGGCACACTGCTGATCGGCGACACCTCCTTCCTCACCGCGGAGGACGCCGCGCGGCTGGCCGCGCTCCCCGCCGACCTGCTCCTGGTCGGCGTGCGGGCGCACCTGGACGTGCTCGCACCCGGCGCGGTGCCCCGGCAGGAGCAGGCGCGTACGCGCTCCCGCGAGCCCCGGTGCGCCCTGCCGGCCGCGGCCAGGGCGGGCAGCGCCTACCTGGGCGGGACGACCTTCACCTCTTCGGCGTCGGCCACCGGCTGCTACCCGTCGGACGGGGCGCCCACCCTGGTCTCCTACCCGGACGGGGAGCGGACGGTCACCGTCACGGGTGACGGCGGATTCATGAGCAACCAGCGGCTCGCCGAAGACGGCAACGCCGCGCTCGCGATGAATCTGGCCGGGGCCAAGCCCGTGCTGGTCTGGCTGACGGCCCCCGAGTCGCCCCCGCGGACCGGCGGAGAGGCGTCCTTCTACGACCTGATCCCCGGCGGGGTCAAGTGGGCCGTGGTGCAGGTGATGCTCGCGGTGCTCCTGCTGGCCCTCTGGCGGGGGCGCAGGCTCGGCCCGGTGGTGGCCGAGCGGCTCCCCGTCGTGGTCAGGGCCGCCGAGACGGTCGAGGGCCGTGCCAGGCTCTACCGTGCGAGACGGACCCGCGACCGGGCCGCCGCGGCGCTCCGCGCGGGCTTCACCGACCGGGTCACACCCCGGCTCGGGCTGCCCTCGGCAGCGGGGCCGGAGGCGACGGTGAACGCGATCGCCGACCGGACCGGCCAGCCGGCGACGAGCGTGGGCGCCGCCCTGTACGGGCCGCCCCCGGCCGACGAGGCCGGGCTGGTCGCCCTGGCCGCATACATGGACATGGTGGAAAGGCAGGTCAGAGAGTCGTGAGCGAGCGTAGCGCGCGAGCCGGAACGCCCGGCCGCACCGCGGTCCCGGCACCCGGGAGGGGGTCCGCGTGACCACACCACCGGGCAACGGAGACCGCACCGGGGCGACCTCCGCCGGGGCCTTCCCCGGCGACCCCTTCCCGGGCGCCCCGGGCGATCCCGGCGCCCCGCAGGCGCCGAACCCGCCGAGCGCGCCGAACGCGCCGTACTTCCCGAGCGCGCCGGACGCGCCGTACTTCCCGAGCGCGCCGGACGCGCCGCAGCCTCCGGGCCCGGCGAACGCGCCGCACACGCCCGGCGGGCCGCACACGACGGGCGCACCGAGCGGACCGGACGCCCCGCACACAGCGGGTACGCCATACGCGCCCGGCGGGCCGCACGCGCCGCGGGTTCCGGGCGCTCCGGTCGCCCCGCCGGTCCCGGCCGCGTACGCGACGGGCGCGGCGGACGCCGCCCGTGACGCGCTGGGCGCGCTGCGCGCCGAGGTGTCCAAGGCGGTCGTCGGCCAGGACGCCGTGGTCACCGGCCTGGTGATCGCGCTGCTCTGCCGGGGTCACGTGCTGCTCGAAGGCGTACCGGGCGTCGCCAAGACCCTGCTCGTCAGGACCCTGGCGGCGGCGCTGTCCCTGGATTTCAAGCGGGTGCAGTTCACCCCCGACCTGATGCCCGGCGACATCACCGGCTCGCTGATCTACGACGCGAAGACGTCGGAGTTCGAGTTCCGCGAGGGCCCCGTCTTCACCAACCTGCTCCTCGCCGACGAGATCAACCGGACCCCGCCCAAGACGCAGGCCGCGCTGCTGGAGGCGATGGAGGAGCGCCAGGTCAGCGTGGAGGGGGCGGCGCGCCGACTGCCCGACCCGTTCATCGTGGCCGCCACCCAGAACCCGATCGAGTACGAGGGCACCTACCAGTTGCCCGAGGCGCAGCTCGACCGGTTCCTGCTGAAGCTGACCGTGCCTCTCCCGCCCCGCGATCAGGAGATCGCGGTGCTGGAGCGGCACGCGCTGGGCTTCGACCCCCGCGACCTGTCGCACATCAAGGCCGTGGCCACCGCCGGCGACCTGGCCGCGGGACGCGACGCGGTCAGCCGGGTGCACGCCGGCCCCGAGGTGCTCGGCTACATCGTGGACATCGCCAGGGCCACCCGCCAGTCGCCCTCGCTCCAGCTCGGCGTCTCGCCGCGTGGAGCCACCGCGCTGCTGGCCGGGGCCCGCGCGTGGGCGTGGCTGTCCGGCCGCGGCTACGTGACGCCCGACGACGTCAAGGCGCTGGCCAGGCCCGCGCTACGGCACCGGATCCAGCTGCGCCCCGAGGCGGAGCTGGAGGGCGCGACCGCCGACGGCCTCATCGACGCCATCCTCGCCTCCGTCCCCGTCCCCCGCTGACCGATGGCGCTGACGGGACGGGCCGCGCTGCTGGCCCTGCTGGGCACCCTGGTCGTGCTGGTCGCGCCCCGGCCGGGGCCGGCCGTGGCGGGGGTGGCGCTGCTGATCGCGGCGCTGGTCGCGGTGGATCTGCTGCTGGCCGGGAGCGTGCGCGCGCTGCGCTTCACCCGCGCGGGTGACCGCCTGGTACGACTCGGCGAGTCCGCCGCGGTCGAGCTGATCGTGGAGAACCCCGGCCCCCGCAGGGCGCGCGGCCTGATCAGGGACGCCTGGCCGCCGTCGGCGGGGGCCGCGCCCCGGCACCTGCCGCTGGACGTGCCGCCCGGGGAGCGCCGCCGCCTCGTCACCACGCTCACCCCCACCCGCAGAGGTGACCGGGAGGCGGTCACGGTGACGGTGCGCACCCTGGGCCCGCTGGGCGTCGCGGCCCGCCAGGGCGCGCACCGGGTGCCCTGGTCGGTCCGGGTGCTGCCCCCCTTCCTCAGCCGCAAGCACCTGCCGGCGAAGCTGTCGCGGCTCAGGGAGCTGGAGGGCCAGCACCCGTCGATGGTCCGGGGGCAGGGCACCGAGTTCGACTCGCTGCGCGAGTACGTGATCGGTGACGACGTCCGCTCGATCGACTGGCGGGCCACCGCGCGCCGTAACGACGTCGTGGTCCGCACCTGGCGGCCCGAGCGCGACCGGCGGGTGCTGATCGTGCTGGACACCGGCCGCACCTCGGCCGGCCGGGTGGGCGCCGCTCCGATCCCGCTGGCCGGCGAGACCCCGGGGGCCGGCCCGCCCGCCAGGCCCGGCCCGCCCGGCGCGGCACCGGTGGTGCCCGGCTGGCCCCGGCTGGACTGGTCGATGGACGCGGCGCTGCTGCTCGCGGCGCTGGCCTCCCGCGCCGGTGACCGGGTCGACTTCATGGCCTACGACCGCGCGGTGCGTGCCTGGGTGTCCGGCGCCGGCCGTACGGAGCTGCTGTCGTCGCTGGTCAACACCATGGCCCCGATCGAGGCCGAGCTGGTCGAGGCCGACTCGGCCGGGATGGTCGCGGCCGTCATGGCGCGGGCCAGGCGGCGCTGCCTGGTCGTCGTGCTGACCGACCTCAACGCGGCGGCGCTGGAGGAGGGTCTGCTGCCGGTGCTTCCTCAGCTCTCGTCGCGGCACCTGGTACTGCTGGCCGCGGTCTCCGACCCGCAGGTCGCCGCGATGGCGGGCGGGCGCGGCACCCCCGAGCTGGTCTACGGAGCCGCCGCCGCCGAGCGCCTGAGCGCGGACCGGCGCAGGATCACCGCCCGGTTGCGCCGCCAGGGGGTGGAGGTGGTGGACGCCGCCCCCGAGCAGATCGCCCCCGCCCTGGCCGACGCCTACCTGGCGTTGAAGGCGGCCGGCCGCCTGTGACGGGGAGGGGCCCCTACCCCGCGCTGGGCGCGAGGTCGGGGGCCCGCTCCAGGTCACCGGTCTCGCGGGCCGCCTCGGCCCGGCGGCCGAAGTAGACCACGTACGCGAGGAAGGCGGCCTCGGCGACCACGCCGATGCCGATGCGGGCCCAGGTGGGCAGGCCGGAGGGGGTGACCAGGCCCTCGATGAGCCCGGAGACGAACAGCACCACGACCAGGCCGAGGGCCACGCTCATCACCGCCCGGCCCTGCTCGGCCAGGGCCTCCCCTCTCCTGCGCGGGCCCGGGTCGACGACCGTCCAGCCCAGGCGCATGCCGACCGCCGCGGCCAGGAACACCGCGGTCAGCTCCAGCAGGCCGTGCGGGGTGATGAGGCCGAAGAAGATGTCGAGCTTGCCGCGCGAGGCCATCAGCCCGGCGGAGACGGCCACGTTGAGCGCGTTCTGCCACAGGACGTAGGGGATCGGGATGCCGAGCAGGATGGACATGATGATGACCTGCATCGAGACCCAGGCGTTGTTGACCCAGACCTGACCGGCGAACGAGGCCGCCGGGTTCTCCGAGTAGTAGTCGGCGAAGTCGTGCTCGACGAGTTGCGTGATTTCCTCCGGGGTGGCGATCGCCGCCTGGACTCCGGGGTTCTCCGCCACCCAGACGGCGACGACCGTGGAGACCAGGACGAACGCGACCGTGGTGCCGATCCACCACCGGCGCGCCCGGTAGGCGACCACCGGGAAGGAGACGGTGAAGAAGCGGATGAACTCGCGCCAGGCCGGGGTGTGCGCCCCGGTCACCGCGGAGCGGGCGCGGGCGACGAGCGCCGACAGGCGGCCCACCAGGATCTGGTCGGCCGAGGCCGAGCGCACGAGGGACAGATGCGTGGCCACCCGCTGGTAGAGGTCGACCAGCTCGTCGACCTCGGCGCCGTCCAGCGACCTGCGCCGCCGGATCAGCTCCTCCAGGCGGTCCCAGGTGGCGCGGTGCGCGATGACGAAGGCGTCGATGTCCACTCGGGCAGCCTATCCAGTCGAAGGTAGGGTGCTTGGTGTGTCCGATGTCGTAACCGGCGAGGCCGTGGTCGTCGAGGTCCGCGTCGCCCAGCTCCCGAGCAGGGCCGCGGCCCTGCTGATCGACATGGTGGTCCAGATCACGACGCTGCTCGGCGCCTCCCTGCTGGTCGGCATGCTGGCCTTCCTCAGCGATCCGGCGCTGACCACGATGGTCTACATCGCGCTCACGGTGCTCGTGCTCGTCGGTTATCCGGTGGCCTTCGAGACGCTCAGCCGCGGCCGCAGCCTGGGCAAGCTCGCTCTCGGGCTCCGGGTGGTCGCCGACGACGGCAGCCCGGAGCGGTTCCGGCAGGCCCTGTTCCGCGGGCTGGCCGGGGTCCTGGAGTTCTGGATGCTCAGCGGTGCCCCCGCCCTGATCAGCTCGCTGATCTCGGAGCGGGGCAAGCGGCTCGGCGACATCTTCGCGGGCACCGTCGTCATCTCCGAGCGCGGCCCCCGGCAGTACGGTCCGCCGCTGGAGATGCCGCCGCAGCTCGCCGCGTGGGCGGCGACGCTGGAGCTGTCCCGGCTGCCCGAGCAGGTCGCGGCCACCGCGAGGCAGTACCTCACGAGGTGGTACGACCTGAGCCCCGCGGTCCGGCACGAGATGGGGGTGCGGATCGCCACCGAGATGTCGGCGTTCGTGTCTCCGCCCGCGCCTCCGGGCGTGCCGCCGTTCGCGTACCTGACCGCGGTCCTGGCCGAGCGCCGCCGCCGCGACCACGACCGCCTGACCCGGCGGGCCGGTGCCGGGCCTCTCGCGCGGGAGACGCCCGGCGGGCCCCACCCGGCCGGTCCCGGCGGTACCCCTCCCTGGGCCGCCGGGCAGCCCCCCGCCCCGGCCGGGACCGCGCCGCAGCAGCTCGTCCCGCCCGCGCCACAGCGACCGCCGTACGCGCCGCAGCAGCTCGTCCCGCCCGAGGCGCAGCAGCTCGTCCCGCCCGCGCCACAGCGACCGCCGTACGCGCCGCCGGGGCAGGCGGCCCCGGGGCGGATCCCGCTGCCGCCTCCCCCGACCCGGCCGTCGCCGCTGCCCGCTTCCCCGCCACCCGCGTCCCGGCCGGTCGAGCAGGCGCCCGCCCCCACCACCCCGGGCGGTTTCGTACCTCCTGCCTGAGGTCGCCCCGGGCCGGGCGGGAACGCGGGCGCGGGAAGCGGAGAAGCGGAGAAGGGGCGGCGGAAGGTCCGCCGCCCCTTCGTCCGGACCGTTCATCCGTGTCCGGCGACCGTCAGGTCAGTGCCGGCCCCGATCGGGGTAGGAGCCCTGGGTCTGCACGTTCAGCCGGTCCACGCGGACGTGCTTGGCCGGGTCGGTGCGGCTGTCCTCGATCTTGAGGACGTCGAGCCCGCGCCAGTAGTCGGTGGCGTAGACGTAGCCGTTGTAGTAGTACGCCGACCAGATGCCGCCGCGTCCGCCGTCAGGCTCGGGCCCGCGCTCGAAGTAGCCGAACTCCTGGGGGTTGGCCGAGTCGGTGAAGTCCACGAACGAGACGCCGCCCTGGTACCAGGCCTGGACCATGATGTCCTTGCCCTTGACCGGGATCAGCGAGCCGTTGTGCGCGACGCAGTTCTCCGTGTCGGCCTGGTAGCGACTGATCTTGAAGTAGCTCTTGAACACCAGCTGGCCGTTCACGATGTCGTAGATGGCGTCGGCGCCGCGGTTCGGGCCGGTGGCCTCGTTGCAGGTGGCCCCGCTGCCGCCGCCCAGCTCGTCGGTGAAGACGACCTTGGTGCCCTTGTTGTTGAAGGTCGCCGAGTGCCAGAACGCGAAGTTCTGGTCGGTGACCCGCGCGGTCACCTTCGGCGCGAGCGGGTTGGAGATGTCGAACAGGACGCCGTCACCCATGCAGGCGCCGGCCGCGATGTTCTTCTCCGGGTAGACCGTGATGTCGTGGCAGCCGCTGGTCGGCAGCAGCAGGCCCGGCTGGGTCTCGTTGCCCCCGTCGGGGAAGATCACCGGGGTGGCGACGACCGCCGCGTCGGTCGGCTTGCGCAGCGGCACCTTGATGATCGAGATCTTGTCGTGCGGCGGCTGGCAGTCGGGGAAGGCGGTGTTCGGGTTGTAGGAGGAGACGTACAGGTAGACGTTCCTGCGGTCCCGGCCCTTGCCCGGCAGGAGCGTCAGGGTGTGCGAGCCGCAGTTCGTCTCGACCGACTTGATGTACTTGGGGTTTTTCTTGTCGCTGATGTCGAAGATCCGGACACCCTCCCACGACTCCTTGACGTCGGCGCCCTGGGCGACGCTGTTGCAGGAGTCGTCGCTGCGGGAGTTGTCGACGGCGCTGAAGAGCAGGTCGCCGTAGACGGAGACGTCCATCTGGGAGCCGGGGCAGATGATGCCGCTGACCAGCTTGGCCTGGTTCGGCCTTCTGATGTCGTAGATCGAGAAGCCGCCGTAGTTGCCGACGTAGGCGTAGCCGTCCTGGAAGGCGATGTCCGTGTTGACGGTGGGTTCGAGACCGGGGAGCTTCGGGAGCGTGCCCTGGTGCGAGACGTTGGGGCTCGTGACGATCTCACCGGGTGGAGGGATGTCGGCGGCCTGCGCGGGCACCGTCGACATGAGTGTGACGGCGGCGGTGGCCGCCACCACTAAAGCGCGGATGGACCTGTGGGGAGCGAACACTCAGGTGCCTCCTTCGGGGACATAAGCCAGGGATAAATTAGCAAATTGTCCGCCTTGCAGGACCAATTGACCACAGGCCGCTTTGTATCAAAAAAATTGTATTTTAACCTCTTTACGAGGTAGGCAGAAAAGTTTAGAGTTTATGCCCCATAGAGGACGGGAGGCGGGCCCGCCGCCTCCCGAAAAGAAGTCACCGGCCGCCGGAGCGGCCGGTGACGAGGGTGAACCGGTGACCGTCAGCGCGGATCAGTGACCGTGGCCGTGACCGTACTCACGGTAGGACTTCTGGGTCTGCGCGTTGAGGATGTCGAACTTGACGCCCCGCGCCGGGTTCGTCCGGGGGTCGTTGATCCTCAGGACGTCCAGGCCGAGGTTGAAGTCGCTGCCGTAGACGTAGCCGTTGTAGTAGTACGCCGACCAGTGGCCGCCGCTGAGCGCCGGGGCGGTGTTGTCGGGGCCGCGCTCGAAGAACGCGATCTCCTGCGGGTTGGCCGAGTCGGTGAAGTCGACGACCGAGATGCCGCCCTGGTACCAGGCCTGGACCATGATGTCCTTGCCCTTGACCGGGATCAGCGAGCCGTTGTGCGCGACGCAGTTCTCCGTGTCGGCCTGGTGGCGGGCGATCTTGAAGTAGCTCTTGAACTCCATCTTGCCGCCGACGATGTCGAAGTAGGCGTTGGCACCGCGGTTCGGGCCGATCGCCTCGTTGCAGGTGGCCTGGGTGCCGCCGCCGAGCTCGTCGGTGAAGATGACCTTGGTGCCCTCGTTGTTGAAGGTCGCCGAGTGCCAGAACGCGAAGTTCTCGTCGTCCCGGACCGTCGCGGTGACCTTCGGCTCGACCGGGTTGGAGATGTCCATCAGGATGCCCTCGCCCATGCAGGCGCCGGCCGCGATGTTCTTCTCCGGGTAGGCGGTGATGTCGTGGCAGCCGCTCGTCGCCGAGGTGCGGTAGGGGTAGGGCAGGTTCTCGCCCGGGTTGCCGCCGTCGGGGAACAGGACCGGCGTGGCGACGACCGAGGCCGAGGCCGGGTCACGCAGCGGCACCTTGATGATCGAGATCTTGTCGTGCGGCGGCTGGCAGTCGGGGAAGGACGCGCTCGGGCTGTAGGAGGAGACGTAGACGTAGACGTTCCTGCGGTCCCTGCCCTTGCCCGGGACGAGCGTCAGGGTGTGCGAGCCGCAGTTCGTCTCGACGGCCTTGACGTACTTGGGGTTCTTCTTGTCGCTGATGTCGAAGATCCGGACGCCCTCCCACGAGTTCTTGTTCGCAGCGCTCTGGCCGGTGCTGCTGCAGGAGTCGTTGTTGCGCGAGGAGTCGACCGCGCCGAAGAGCAGGTTGCCGTAGACCGCCACGTCCATCTGGCCGCCGGGGCAGATCACCGAGCTGACCAGCGAGGTCTGCTTGGGGCGCCTGACGTCGTAGATGGAGAAGCCGCTGTAGTTGCCGACGTAGGCGTAGTCGCCCTGGAACGCCATGTCGGTGTGGATGTCCGTCAGCTCTGCGGGCTTGGGCACGTTGAGAACATGCTCGACGTTCTCGCTCTTGGAGATCTCGCCCGGTGCCGGGATGTCGGCGGCCTGGGCGGGTGACGTGGCCAGAACCGTCGTGACGACGACTCCGGCCACGAGCAGGAACCGGCCGGTCAGGCCCTTCCTGAGGGGGGTGGACACTCCTGAACCTCCTTGCCACATGCACCGTAAAGTGCACATAAGTGACTGAATAGTTCATCTTCCTTGACCATCGATGCAAGCCGTCACTGTGTCAGAAAGTATTTCCGAGGTGCGGCCTTTACCAACCGCCCCGCCGCGGGTACGGTCTGTCGTCAAAGAAGATCCGCGAGGGAGGTCGGGTGCGCCTCAGGCTCATCGCCATGATCGTCGTCACCCTGTCGCTCGGCGCGTGCACCTCGGATCCCAAGCCGGCCGCGGCCCCGACGGCCCCGGCGGTGTCGGCGCCGGTGATCGTCCCGGGCAGGCCGGGCGAGGCCGCCAGGACCGTCAGCCCCGCCGAGGCCGCCACGCTCGTGCCCACGCCCACCCCCAACGCCGCCGACGTCACGTACGTGCGGGACATGATCGTCCATCACCGGCAGGCCCTCGACATGGCGGCCCTGGCCCCGACGCGGGCGGAGAACTCCAGGCTGAAGAGCCTGGCCTCCCGGATCAGGGATTCCCAGGCGCCGGAGATCCAGTTCATGACCACCTGGCTCCAGCAGCAGGGCCTGACGGCCCCCGGCCACCACGCCCGGCACGAGGGCATGCCCGGCATGGCCACCCCCGAGCAGATCGAGGCGCTCAAGGCCGCCTCGGGCAAGGACTTCGACCGGCTCTTCCTGCAGCTGATGATCGCCCACCACCAGGGCGCGCTGAAGATGTCGGAGCAGGTCCTGACCGGCGGCTCCCACCTGAGGATCGAGGAGCTGGCCAACGACGTCACGGCCACCC
Source organism: Streptosporangium fragile (assembly GCF_039534445.1). Lineage (NCBI taxonomy): Bacteria > Bacillati > Actinomycetota > Actinomycetes > Streptosporangiales > Streptosporangiaceae > Streptosporangium > Streptosporangium fragile. Next base: position 38,114 of record NZ_BAAAVI010000051.1, read on the forward strand.
AGAGCGCCGAGATCCGCAGAATGCAGGAAATGCAGGCGGCCCTTTGACGCGCTCCCCGAGCTGAAGCCCGGGGACGCCGCCTGCGCCGTATGAGGCCGCGCGACGCTTCGGTCAGGAGCCGAGGCGCCAGGAATGAAGGTATTCCTCCTGCTCCGCGGTGAGCTCGTCCACCTCGATCCCGGCCGCGGCCAGTTTGAGCCGCGCGACCTCCACGTCGACCTCCTGCGGCACGTCGTAGACCCCGGGCGCGAGAACCGCCCGCTCGCGGGCCAGCCACGCGACGGCGAGCGCCTGGGCGGAGAACGACATGTCCATCACGGCGGCCGGATGTCCCTCGGCCGCGGCGAGGTTGACCAGCCGGCCCTCGGCGAGCAGCAGGATCCGGCGGCCGTCGGCCAGGACGTACTCGTCGGTGTTGGGCCGCACCCCCCGGTGCACGGTCTGCGCCAGCTCGTCGAGGGCACGCACGTCGATCTCTACGTCGAAGTGGCCCGCGTTGGCCAGGATCGCGCCGTCCTTCATCAGGACCAGGTGCTCGCCTCTGATCACGTCGCGGTTCCCGGTGACCGTGACGAACACGTCGCCGGTCCGGGCGGCCGCCGCCATCGAGCGCACGTCGTACCCCTGCAGCGAGGCGTCCAGCGCCTTGACGGGGTCGATCTCGGTCACCACCACCCGGGCTCCCAGCCCTCTGGCCCGCTCGGCCACGCCCCGGCCGCAGTAACCGAACCCGGCGACGACCACGGTCTTGCCCGCGAGGAGGGTGTTGGTGGCGCGCATGATGCCGTCGACGGTCGACTGGCCGGTGCCGTACCGGTTGTCGAACATCCGCTTGGTCCGGGTGTCGTTGACCGCGATCACGGGGAACCGGAGGGCCCGTTCGGCGGCCATCTGCCGGAGCCGGATGATGCCGGTCGTGGTCTCCTCGCACCCCCCGGAGACCCCCTCCAGCAGCTCCGTACGCTCGGTGTGCAGGATGTTGACCAGGTCGCAGCCGTCGTCGAGGACGATGTCCGGGGCGATGTCGAGCGCCCGGTGGATGTGACGGTAGTAGACGTCCCTGGTCACCCCGGCCTGCGCGTGCACGGCGATCCCGTAGTCGCGCAGCGCCTCGGCGACGTCGTCCTGGGTGGACAGGGGGTTCGAGGCGGCCAGGGCGATCTCGGCCCCGCCGGCCCGCAGCGTGCCCATGAGGACGGCGGTCTCGGCGGTGACGTGCAGGCAGGCGGCGACGCGCAGCCCACCGAGGGGCCGCTCGGCGGCGAACCGCTCGCCGATCGCGGTGAGCACGGGCATCGCCCGCGCCGCCCACCCGATCCGCCGTTCCCCCGCGGCCACCAGAGCGCTGTCAGCGGCGTCCACGTCGTTCTCCCCGGATTGCCCGAAGGCCCCCGCAACGCGTGCGGGGGCCCGATGGATCTCGTCGACCGGTATCGGTACTAGTAGCGGTAGTGGTCGGGCTTGTAGGGGCCCTCGACGGCCACGCCGATGTACTCGGCCTGGGCCTTGGTGAGCGTGGTGAGCTTCACGCCCAGGGCGTCCAGGTGCAGGCGGGCGACCTTCTCGTCCAGGTGCTTGGGCAGCACGTAGACGCCGATCGGGTAGTCGTCGGTCTTGGTGAACAGCTCGATCTGGGCGATCACCTGGTTGGTGAAGGAGTTCGACATGACGAACGAGGGGTGGCCGGTGGCGCAGCCCAGGTTCATCAGGCGGCCCTCGGCGAGCACGATGATCTGCTTGCCGTCGGGGAACTTCCAGGTGTGGACCTGCGGCTTGACCTCGGTCTTCTCGATGCCCGGGACCCTCGCCAGCCCGGCCATGTCGATCTCGTTGTCGAAGTGACCGATGTTGGACACGATGGCGTTGTGCTTCATCCGGGCCATGTGCTCGGCCGTGATGATGTTGAAGTTGCCGGTCGTGGTGACGAAGATGTCGGCGATGCCGACGACGTCCTCCAGCGTGGTCACCTGGAAACCGTCCATGGCGGCCTGGAGCGCGCAGATCGGGTCGATCTCGGTGACGATGACACGGGCGCCCTGGCCCCGGAGGGCGTCGGCGCAGCCCTTGCCGACGTCGCCGTAACCGCACACGACGGCGACCTTGCCGCCGATGAGCACGTCGGTGGCGCGGTTGAGGCCGTCGATCACCGAGTGGCGGCAGCCGTACTTGTTGTCGAACTTCGACTTGGTCACCGAGTCGTTGACGTTGATCGCCGGGAACAGGAGCGTGCCGGCCTTGAACATCTCGTAGAGGCGGTGGACGCCGGTGGTGGTCTCCTCGGTGACGCCCTTGATACCCGAGGCGATCTTCGTCCAGCGGCCCTCGTCGGAGACCGTGCGGCGGAGGAGATCGAGGATGATCTTCCACTCCTCCGGGTCGTCCTCGGCGGCGCTGGGGACGGCGCCGGCCTTCTCGTACTCGGCGCCCTTGTGGACGAGCAGGGTGGCGTCGCCGCCGTCGTCGAGGATCATGTTGGGGCCGTCACCGCCGGGCCAGGTGAGGGCCTGCTCGGTGCACCACCAGTACTCCTCCAGGGTCTCGCCCTTCCAGGCGAAGACCGGGACACCCTGCGGGTCCTCCGGGGTGCCGTTCGGGCCGACCACGACGGCGGCGGCGGCGTGGTCCTGGGTGGAGAAGATGTTGCAGCTCACCCAGCGGACCTCGGCGCCGAGCGCGACCAGGGTCTCGATGAGCACGGCGGTCTGGATGGTCATGTGCAGCGAGCCCATGATCTTCGCACCGGCCAGCGGCTGGGACTCGGCGTACTCCTTGCGGACGGCCATCAGCCCCGGCATCTCGTGCTCGGCGAGCTGGATCTCCCTGCGCCCGAAGGCCGCGAGGGAAAGGTCGGCGACCTTGAAGTCCATGTGTTTACCCCTCTGGTTGATGGACGGCGCTCGCCTCACGCCCTCGCAGGCCGCACCGGTCTTGGCTCGCGGTCCTGCTTCGCTCTCGGGCCGGGCTCACCGCTCCACCGGAAAAGTCGACGGTGCGAGTCTAGGCGGCCGGAACGACTCCACGCACCCTCTGAACCGGTAACCTGACACAAGAATGTAAGAATCCTAGGAAGGGGCCCGGCGATGCGGATCACCGAGGCGGCCAGGCGCCTGGGCATGTCCCCCCGGATGCTCCGCTACCGCGAGGCTCTCGGCCTGCTCCCGCCGGTCAGGAACCAGGGCGCGCACCGGCGCTTCGGCCCCGAGGAGCTCTCGGCCGTGGCCCAGGGCGTGGAACTGGAGAAACGGTTCGACATCTCCCCCGCCGAGCTGGCCTTCGGGCTGCGCGTGCTGAGCGAGCCCGCCGTGGCGCAGGCCGTACGGGAACTCGGGTTGCGCATCGGCCGGATCCAGGCGCCGCGCCGGGCGCTGGACTTCGAGAAGGAGAAAGCCCTGCGCCTGCTCCAGGGACGCCGGTAGCGGCGAGGTCGTCCCGGAGACGGCGACAGGGCCGAGCGGCCTCGCACGGGCTGGGCCGCCTCGCGAGGCCGGAAGAGGTCGGGATCGGACGGAGCCGGGCGGGCGCGGGGTCAGGCGGAGCCGTTGACGCTCGCCCGGTCGAGGTCGGGCTCCAGGTAGATGACGCGGGCCGCGGGGACGGCGGCGCGGACGCGCTGCTCGGCCTCGTCGATGCCGCGGGCCACCTCGGCCGCCGTGTCGTCGTGGTCCACCGCGATCTTGGCGGCGACCAGGATCTCCTCCGGGCCCAGGTGAAGCGTGCGCATGTGGATGACCCTGGACACCTCGGGCGTGCTCCGCAGGGCCTCGGCGATCTGGGCCTCGACCTCCGGGCCGGCGCCCTCACCGATCAGCAGCGACTTGGTCTCGATGGCGAGGATGACCGCGATCACGCCGAGCAGGGCACCGATCATCAGGGTGCCGATGCCGTCCCAGACGGGGTTTCCGGTCACCACGGCCATCGTCACGCCGAAGAGCGCGAAGATCAGGCCGAGCAGCGCGCCGAGGTCCTCAAGGACGATGACGGGGAGCTCGGGAGACTTGGCCCGGCGGATGAACTGCACCCAGGACTGGTTGCCCCGGATGTGGTTGGACTCGATGATGGCCGTCCGGAACGAGAACGCCTCGGCGATGATCGCGAAGATCAGCACACCGAAGGCCCACCCCGGGCTCGTGAGCGCCTCCGGGTGGGAGACCTTGTGCCAGCCCTCGTAGATGGAGAAGACCGCGCCGATGGTGAACAGCACGACGGCCACCACGAACGCGTAGAAGTAGCGCTCCCGGCCGTACCCGAAGGGGTGCTGGGGCGTGCGCGCGCGCTGGGCGCGCTTGCCGCCGATGAGGAGCAACGCCTGGTTGCCCGAGTCGGCCACCGAGTGGACCGACTCGGCGAGCATCGATGACGAGCCCGTGAAGACGAACGCCACGAATTTGGATGCCGCGATCGCCAGGTTGGCGGCCAACGCCGCGATGATCGCCTTAGTACCGCCGCCCGCGCTCACGGCAGCCTCCGCTCCTGCTATCCGAAAAAGACCCGACAGGATCCTATTGGGAAATTCTCGCCCTGAGCTCTGTGATCGCCGCCACAGGTGCAGGATCGATACCGTACCCGAGAGCGAGGTACGTACTCGCGAAATCTCCCAGACCGATCAGCGTCGCCAGCCGCTCCAGCGGGTGAACCCCCTCCGCGACGACCCGGGTGACCCGGACCCCCCTGTCTTCGGCGAGCCGCACCGCCGCCTCGCAGCTCCGCGCCACCCGCGGGTGCTCCTCCACGTCGCGCAGCACGAACAGCCGGATCTCCCGGCCGCCGTCGTCGGCGAAGATGTCACGCTGGGCCAGCGGGCCGTCGAAGGCGGCGATCTGACCGTGGTCGACTCCGGGGACCTCGCCCCAGATCGCCGGATACTTGCCGTTCTCGTTGAGCTGCGCGGCCCACCGGTTGGCGGCGACGGCCGCCAGCGGGGAGCATCCCCAGATCATCGGCACCGACTCGGCGATCCCCATGGCCAGCGACTTGCCCGGATTGATGAACGACTCGCTCGCCGGGCGGCAGCGGTGGGCGATGTCCTCCAGGCGCTTGGCGGCCTCCTCGAACACATCCTCGCCGGCGTCGATCAGGCCCAGTTCCGCGGCGGCGACGACCAGCGGGACCGCCAGCGACCACACCGCGGCGCGTGCCGGGCCGTCCGATTCGACGGGCACGAACGGCGCGCTCGCCTGCCGGGCGATCGACTGGAGCGGTGAGTCGGACCCGCCGACGGCGAGCAGGCGGCAGCCGCGGCGGACCGCCTCGGTCGCCACCGCGAGCGTCTCCTCGGTACGGCCCGAACGCGAGACGGCGATCACCAGGTCGTTCGCACCGATCCAGCCCGGCAGCCGGTAGGACCTGACGGTCAGCACCGGCAGCGGGACACCGGAACCGCACACCGCGTTCAGGATGTCACCGGCGACGCCCGAGGCGCCCAGGCCCGCGACCACGATCGCCCGGGGCCGCCCGTCACGGGCGACGGAGGGCAGCGCCGACTCGAGCGCGGCCCGCCGGGAGGTGCGGATCTGGGCGGCCGAGGAGGCCACCGCGCGCAGCATCCCCGACGGGTCGCCCTCGGTCAGCAGGCCCTGATCGTCCAGCCGATCGGGCTCCCAGTTCACGACTTCCGCGCCTCGTCCACAAGCAGGACCGGGATGTCGTCCCGGACCGGGTACACCAGGCCGCAGGCGGCGGAGGTGCAGGACAGCTCGTCCACCTCCGGCTCGGCACGCAGCGGGGACTTGCAGTTGGGACAGGCCAGGATCTCCAGCAGCCAGTCGTCGATCTTCACGTGCTCAGCTCCTCACGACAGCAAGGACCTCGTCCCTGATCGCTGCCATCTGATTCTCGTCGGCCGCCTCGGCGTTCAGCCTGAGCAGCGGCTCGGTGTTGGACGGACGGAGGTTGAACCACCATCCGGGGCCGGAGACGGTCAGGCCGTCCAGTTCGTCGAAGGTGACGCCGTCGCGGACGGCGAACGTCTCACGGACCCGCGTCACCGCGGCGGCCTGGTCGGCGACCGTGCTGTTGATCTCTCCGGAGGCCGTGTAGCGAGTGTAGTCGGCCAGGATCTCGGAGAGCGGCCGGTCCTGCCCGCCCAGCGCGGCCAGCACGTGCAGCGCGGCCAGCATGCCGGAGTCGGCGAACCAGAAGTCCTTGAAGTAGTAGTGCGCGGAGTGCTCGCCGCCGAAGACCGCGCCCGTCCTTGCCATCTCGGCCTTGATGAACGAGTGGCCCACCCGGGTGCGGACCGGCCGGCCGCCGTGCTCGGCGACGATCTCGGGAACGGCCCGCGAGGTGATCAGGTTGTGGATGACCGTGGCGCCGGGGTGCCGGGCCAGCTCGCGTACGGCGACCAGCGCGGTGACCGCGGAGGGGGAGACCGACTCGCCGCGCTCGTCGACGACCCAGCAGCGGTCGGCGTCGCCGTCGAAGGCCAGGCCGATGTCGGCGCCCACGTCGAGCACGGCCTTCTGCAGGTCGCGCAGGTTGTCGGGCTCGATGGGGTTGGCCTCGTGGTTGGGGAAGGTGCCGTCGAGCTCGAAGTACAGGGCGGTCAGCTCGACGGGCAGCCCCTCGAAGACCACCGGGACCGTGTGGCCGCCCATCCCGTTGCCCGCGTCGACCACGACCCGCAGCGGCCGGATGCCGGACAGGTCGACCAGGGTGCGCAGGTGGTCGGCGTAGCCGCGCAGCAGGTCGCGCTCGGAGACCCTCCCGGCCGCGGCGCCGCGGAGGGCGCCCGACCGCAGGATCTCGGCGGCCCGGTCGCGGATCTCGACGAGCCCGGTGCCGCTGCCGATCGGCACGGCACCGGCCCGGCACATCTTCATGCCGTTGTAGCGGGCCGGGTTGTGGCTCGCGGTGAACATCACTCCGGGCAGGGCGAGGCTGCCGCTGGCGTAGTAGAGCAGGTCGGTCGAGCCGAGCCCCGCGTTGACCACGTCGGCCCCCCGCGAGATGGCGCCGCGCGTGAAGGCGGCGGCCAGGGGCACCGACGACTCGCGCATGTCGTGCGCCACAACGGCGGTATCGGCCCCGGTCACCTCCACGAACGCCGCGCCGACCGCCTCCGCGGTCTCCTCGTCGAGTTCGTCCGGCACGACGCCTCGAACGTCGTACGCCTTGAAGATCCTGGCGAGGTCGCCCACTCCGGCTCCGCTTTCTGTGTCGTGTTCGCTGGCCCCAGCCTAGTAGGGTCAGCGGTCGCGCTGGGGCTGAGCCGAGCGGAGCACCCGCAGATGACCTCGGCGGCCGACCTCGACACCCTGGCCGACCGGCTCGGCGCCACCGCTCGGCGCGGGCCTGGCGGCCTCGCGGACCGCGTTGGCGAGGGCTTCGAGATCGTCCGTACTCGGCGGCGCGCCGTCGGTGGGCAACCGGACGACCTCCCACCCGCGGGGCGCGGTGAGCCGCTCGGCATGCTCGGCACACAGGTCGTAACAGTGCGGCTCGGCGTACGTAGCCAAGGGCCCGAGAACAGCGGTCGAATCGGCGTAGACGTACGTGAGCGTGAAAACGGCAGGCTGACTGCACGCGGTGCGGGAACAGCGGCGGACGGGGCTCACGGTGGGACCGTATCCGGTAAGCGTCCGGGGCGCCACTATCTGAGCGCTCTTAACGAGCGTGTCGCCACAATTCGGACACGTGTCCCGGCTTCCACCCCCCTGTACGGCTTGCGCCCTGTCGGCACCGCGCGGCGCGCGCTCTCGCATCCCGCCGCGCTCCGGACGGTCCCGGCCTCGGGGACAGCATCTAAGCTGGGCGCGTGAGCTCGGCACCCGGTAGACGTCCTCCCCGCAGGCGCGACAGGCACGGCCGCGGCCTGCGCGGCCCGCTCGCGCCCTCGCACGTGCCGATCGCCAAGGCCCGCAGCGAGCGCTTCGACGACCTCGTGCTCGACTCGGTCGACCGGCTCAAGCCGCGGTGGGGCAAACAGCTGGCGGCCGTCGAGTTCGCGGTCGAGGAGGTGCCGCCGGCCAGCGAGCTGGGCGACGGCCCCGGGCTGCTCAACGGCGACCCCATCCCGTTCGGCCGCTCCGAGCCCGCCGCGGGGAGCCAGCCGGCCGTGGTGGTCATCTACCGCCGGCCGCTGGAGAGCCGGGCCCGTGACCGCGACCACCTCGGTGCGATGGTGCACGAGACGGTGGTCGAGCAGGTCGCCGGTCTCCTGGGGCTCTCCCCCGAGTCGATCGACCCGGGCTTCGACGACCACGACTGAGCCGCGAGCGGGGCGGTGGTCCGGCGGCACCCGGGTGCGCCGGCGGTCTTCCGTCCGCCGACGGGCCGAGGGTGCGCCGGTGAGCGCCGCGGCGTCAGGGCAGCACGACGGCGGCGGACTCGGTGACCGGGGGGACCAGCGCCCACATGCGGGCCGGGGCCAGCGGCTGGATCGTCAGCGCCGGACCGCCCTTGAGCCGCTCGTCCATCACACGCCCGCCGTACACCGGCCCGGAGCCCGGCAGCGGCAGCAGGACCACCGCGAAGGGCCCGTCCACCTTGGGGAGCTTGACCTGCTTGGTCCGCCCGGCGGAGATGTCGACCTGGAACGGCTCCCGCGGCTCGCCCTCGCGCGGCAGCACCTGCACGCTGACCCTCCCGATCGCGTCGGGCGCGGTCAGCAGCAGGCGGGCCCCCTTCTTGTCTCCCGTACGGTTGCCGGCGACCACGCTGCCCAGATCGATCGGGACGGCGCCGGCGGTGAAGGCCACGTCGCCCTTGGCGCCGGTGCGGGCGACCAGCCCGGCCACGATCGGCGTGTCGGAGGTGAGCACGAGCGCGGCGGGCCGGCCGCCGACGCCGGCGGACAGGTCGAGGGCGGCGACGGAGCCGGCGGGCACCTCGACCAGTTCCCGGCCCTTGAGCGCGTAGGTCCCGTCGGGGGTGAGCGCCCTGACCTCGACCAGGGTGTCGGCCTCGTCGACGGAGGCGACGAGGAGCCGGCGCTCGCCGCCGCCGCCCGGGATGCCCGGCACCACGACGCGGGTGGCCGGAGGCGCGGCGGCCGGCAGCCAGTCGACGCCCCGCCCGCCGTTCATGATCGCCCGGGCCGCGGCGGTGACCCGGCCGGAGATCGTACGGACGTGCAGAGCCATGACGAGCGGCGACGGCGCCAGGTCCGCGACCTTGACGGTGCGGCTCTCGCCCGGCTTGAGGGTGAACACCCCGCCGGCGTCACCGACCACCGGGCCCTCACCCGAGTAGACCAGGATCTCCGTGATGGCCGGGGCGAGGTCGGCGTTGGTCAGGTAGAGCGTGACGTCGGCCGCGGCGGGCCCGGGTCCGACCAGCCAGGTGCTCGCCACCGGCTCCGTGCACCGCACCCCGGCCAGCCCCCGCTGCCCGCCCGAGGTCTCCCTGCGGGTCTGCGCCGCTTCCACGCCGGCGGCCATGCTGCCGACGGCCGTCGTGACCAGGGGCGGCGACCCCGCGGGCACCCCCTCATGCCAGAGCCTGCCGGGGGTGTCGAGGGTGGCGAGGGTCTTGTCCCCGGTGACGAGCGTCGCGGTGCCCTGCCCCTGCCCGCCGGGCGGGGTGATCACGGCGACGTCGGTGCCACCCGGGGCGGGGCAGACGGTCGTCACCTCGGCGACGGGTACCTTCTGGGGGCCCGGCGGGCGGGCGGCGACGGCGTCGGGACGGCCGGCGAACGCCACCCCGTACAGGGCGAGCAGCGCCACCAGGACCAGGGCCAGGAGACCGAACCGGTTCTCGATCAGGGATTTCACCGGGCGGCCAGCTCCCTCACCGGTCCGGGCTCCTCCTGCGGGGCGGGCTCCGCGCCGTCGGTCCGCGAGCCCGGAGCCGCCAGGGCCGCGACGACGAGCACCAGCACGGCCTGGGCCCAGAGCCAGCGGCCGTGCCAGGGGTCACCGGGCGGGGCGGCGGGGAGGGCGACCTGCTGGGTCAGCCGCCACACGCCCACCGCGCGTGACAGGCTCATCCTGGCCAGTGCGGGCTGGGAGTCGAGAGCCTGGCTGAGCCGCGGGTCGACGGGCGCGGTCAGCACCACGAACCGGATGCCGTGGGCCGCCAGCACGCGGGCGTCGTCACCGCCCCTGCCCGACACCAGCCCGGCCGCCGCGAGGCGGACCCGTTCCCGGGGGCCGTCGGGGGCGGGAATGTCGGCCTCGCCGACCACCGGGGTCCGGCCGCGCAGCACGGTGTAGCGCAGGCCTTCCTCCGTGCCGTGCAGCATCAGGGCGCGCTCGCCGCCCGCGGAGTTCACCGCGACCAGGGCGGGGACGACGTCTCGGACGGTCCCGCGGAGCGGGCCGTCCGCACCCCGGGCGACCCACATGCCCGCTGCGAGCAGCGGAGTGGAGAAGGCGACCAGCACGACGCCGAGCGCGGCGGCCCGGCGCAACCCTCCGGCCGCCCGGAACTCGACGATCCGGTCGGCGGTGAGCGCCGCCACCACGAGCATGCCGGTGGCGGCGAAGGCCAGCGGCACGCCCGGCCAGGCGGGGGCCTCGACGTCGCCGCCCGCGGAGGTGACCTGGGTCCGGCTGACCAGGATCGCCACCAGCACACCGAAGAGCGCGACACCCCAGCCGATCGCGATGACCATCCGGTTGCGGCGCATCAGCAGCGCGGCGAGGCAGGCGGTGATGAGGCCGCCGGTCACCCAGAGCGGCGGCATGCCGGGGCCGCCGGGGCTGAGCAGCAGCAGCGCCTGCGCGGGCAGCCGGGCCTCGACCAGGGAGGACTGGTGCAGTCCGGCCTCCAGCAGCAACCGGCCCGGATCGGCGGCCGTCTGGAGCAGCCAGGGGAACAGCAGCACCACGGGCACGGCGAACGCCACGGCCATCGACACGGCGACACCGCGCCGCGGGAAGGCCAGCGCCGCCAGCGCGCCGAGGACGGCGGCGAGCGGGTAGACCAGCGGGGCGAAGGCCGTGCCCACGGTGAGCAGCAGGCCCAGTCCCCAGGCGGCGCGGCGGGCGCGGCGCCGCTCCCCGGCCAGCACCCTGGTGGCGAGCGCGGCGTAGACGGGCAGCAGCACGAGGACCACCGCGGTGCCGAGCCGCCCGGCGGCGATCGCGCCGGTGGCCACCGGCAGCAGGGCGTAGGAGGAGGCCAGCCAGACCCGGGTCCACCGCCCGGGGATCATCGACCGCGTCGCCACGTACGCGGACAGGCCCGCCAGCGGCACGGAGCCGAGCAGCAGCAACGAGACCGCGAGCCAGGTCTTGCCGAACAGCAGGCTGGACAGGACCGCCAGCACCGCGACGTACGGCGGCGCCCACGCGTCGCTGCCCAGGCCGGCCTGGTGGTAGTCCTCACGGTAGAGGTCCCACAGGTCGGAGGCTCCGCCGATCACCGGGACGAGCGCGCCGCCGCCCAGCCGGGCGCCGCCGATCAGGGACCGCTCGGCGGCCAGCGTGACCAGGGCCAGCGCCAGGAAGAGCAGGACGCCCGGATTGGAGAAGACGCGCTGCGTCACCCCGGCGTCGGTGAGCAGTTCCTCGCCGTCCTCCTGCTGGGCGGCGGTCACGGCGTGGTGGCGTCCGGCGGACTCCACGAAACCGGCCCCCGACAGGTAGCTCTGCGTCCGGTCGGCCAGCCGCCGCCAGCCCGCGCCCGGCGGGCTCAGCAACCGGCGGATCGTCCCGTACGACTGCTCGCGGCCCAGCGCACGGGCCCGGCGGGCCCTGAGCATCCGGACGGGATGGCCGAACACCGAGCCGAAGGCGAGGAACTCGTCCAGCGCGTTGGCGGGCTGCTTGGCCGCCAGGAACAGGACCGTGCGGAAGAGCGAGCCGAACAGGTTGCGGACCAGCGCCCGCAGCAGCGGCCGGAACGGCAGGTTCGCCATGACGACGAACATGGCGTTGCGGCGGTCCAGGCGGCGGGGGTGGTCACCGCTGGCGGTGATGCGGCGCCGGCGCCGGTAGGCGGCCTCGGCGTGCCAGGCGACCGCCTGGGTGACGTTCAGCACGCGGTATCCGGCCGACCTGACCCGCCAGCACAGGTCGAGGTCGTCGCGGAACAGCGGCAGCGCGGGGTCGAGTCCGCCGACCTCGTCCCAGACGTCCCGGCGGATCAGCATGCCCGCGGTGGAGACCGAGAGCACGTCCCTGACGCCGTCGTACTGCCCCTGGTCGAACTCGCGGGCCTCCAGCCCGGTGTCCCGGCGGCCGGTGCGGTCGACGGTGACGCCGACCTCCAGCAGGAGCCGCCGGTCCAGCCAGTCGCGGAGCTTGGGGCCGAGGACCGCCGCCCGGGGATCCTGGTCGGCGGCCCGGAGCAGGGCCTGCAGGGCGCGGGCGTCCGGGGCGCAGTCGTCGTGCAGCAGCCAGATCCATTCCTGCCCGCCTCCGGGCCCGAGCCGGTCGAGGACCTCGGTGACGGCCTCGCCGAAGCCGGTCGAGCGCGGGAGAGTGAGCACGGCCTTGGGGCCGAGGGCACCGGTCAGCAGCGCGGTGCTGCCGTCCCTGCTGCCGTTGTCCACCCCGACGACCCGGTCCACCGGGCGGGTCTGCCGGAGCAGGGCTTCGAGGGTCTCTCCCAGCCAGCGGGAACCGTCGTGGGAGACGACGATCGCGGTGACGGTGTGGTGGGGGCGTGGGGGGTCGGTGATGGACATACATCCCGAGGTTCAGGAGGCGGCGGTGATCGGCGCGACAACGATACGACACCCTATGTCTGACTATGTCTTACATCGGGAGGTACTTAAGGAAAAGGGTCACGCGACCGTCGGCCACGTGACCCCTCGGGCATATTCGTGAAGCGTCCCCCCCGGGACACCGTCAACTCCCTGTCAGAACCGCTCGGACCGCTCGGACCGCAACAGCCGTCCGGACGCCAGGCGCTCAGACCGCCTCGCGCTTGATCCGGCGGCGTTCCCGCTCCGACAGCCCACCCCAGATGCCGAACCGCTCGTCATGCTCTAGTGCGTACTCAAGACACTCGGCACGCACCTCGCAGGAACGGCAGACCTTCTTGGCCTCCCGGGTGGAGCCGCCCTTCTCCGGGAAGAACGCCTCCGGGTCCGTCTGCGCGCACAAGGCGCGCTCCTGCCAGCCAAGCTGCTCTTCAGCGATGCTGTCTTGTGCGATGACCAGGTCGGCCACTGCACACCTCCCTGCCGCACGCCCGCAAATGGAGCCCCCCTATGAACGCCTCCCCCTTACCCACCCAGAGGACGACGTAACAACATGCGTGTAATTACACGCGCGTGTCTGGTGTGGCGTCAAGCGGCATGCCGGTATCCGGGGAAAGACCCGCTCTCCCCGGTTGTGGGTCGTGTGCCAGCCACGACGGCAATTGCACCAGGCGATCGCGGCGATCGCCAGAGACTCAGCGCTCCCGACGGTCGGAACCGTACCAGGACATGTTCGGATCCTGACCGGGGCCCACCCTCTCTCTATCCGGGGTTTCCTCACCCGTGACCTGACCTGGGCGTTGTTCGGGCTTGTAGATCGCCGTCGGGTCGATGGGCTGCGAGTCCCACGTCCGGCCGGCGGGCGGCGCGGAAGCACCCAGCGGGTCCGCCTGGTAGGCGTTCGGGTCGAAACGGATCGTCGCCTCACCCTGCGCGTCCCACTGGTGGCCGCCCTGCTGGTACGGCTGCGCGGGGGGCGGCGCCTGCGGGGTCTGCGGATGACCGAACGGGTCGTCGTAGGCGGCGCCCGGCTGCGCGGAGCCGTACTCGGGGACGCGCAGGCTCGGCTCGGTGCCCTGGTTCTGCTGCTGGTAGCTCTCCGCCTGCTGGTAGGCCTGGGCCATCTGCTGGGCCCGGGGGTCGATCGGGTCGGGCGCGGGGTAGTGCAGGTTCGGCTCGGTGGGCCGGCCGAACTCCGCGCCGGAGTACCCGGTCGACGGCTGGCCGTAGTTCTCCGGCGGCTGCGGGAAGGACTGCTGGGGCCGGTCGTCGAACGGGGTGCTCCGGTTCCCGTCGGCCGGCGGGTAGGACGCGGGCGCCTGCTGCTCCGCGGGCCGGCCGTAGGCGGGGGGCTGCTCCTGCGGCTGCCCGTAGGACGGGACCTGCGACTCGCCCGGCTGACCGTACGCCGGGGCCTGCGACTCGGGACCACCGTAGGACGGCTGCTGTCCGAAACCCTGACCCTCCGGCTGCCCGAAGCCCGAAGACCCCGCGTCGGAGGGCTGGCCGTAACTCGGCAGCCGGGGCTCGGTCTGCCCGTACCCGGAGACCTGCTCACCCTGCTGACTTGCGGCGCCGCCGTAGGACGGGACCTGCTCCTGACCGTAAGACGGGACCGGCTCCTCGGGCCGGCCGCCGTAGGACGGCTGCTGCCCGTCCGAATGCCGGCCGCCCGCACCGGACGCCGGCGGATCCGCCTGCTGCCCGTAGCCCGGGAGCGGGGAGTCGGAGTACTGGCCGTAGCCGGGGAGTGCGGGGTTGGAGTGCTGCCCGTACCCGGCGGCCGGCTCCTGGGGCTGCCCATAGGACGGGGGCTGCGACTGTCCGTAGGGGGACGATTCCTGCGGCTGCCCGTAGGACGGGACCTGCGACTCGCCCGGCTGACCGTACGCGGGAGCCTGCGCCTGCCCGTACGCGGGAGCCTGCGCCTGGCCGTAGGACGGGACCTGCTCCTGACCGTAGGACGGGACCTGCTCCTGACCGTAGGACGGAGCCTGCGACTCGGGCCGGCCACCGTAGGACGGAGCCTGCGACTCGGGCCGGCCGCCGTAGGACGACTGCTGCCCGTCCGAATGCCGGCCGCCCGCACCGGACGCCGGCGGATCCGCCTGCTGCCCGAAGCCCTGACCCTCCGGCTGCCCGAAGCCCGAAGACCCCGCGTCGGAGGGCTGGCCGTAACTCGGCAACCGGGGCTCGGTCTGCCCGTACCCGGAGACCTGCTCACCCTGCTGACTTGCGGCGCCGCCGTAGGAAAGGGGGTCGTAACCGGCGATCGGCGGGTTGTACGGCGTGGCCGAGGGCTGGACGTCCGCCGGGACGTACGGGCTCGGGGTGTAGGTCTCGGTCGGCGCCGGGGTGGGAGCGGGCGCCGGGGCCGCGGGCTGCGCCTGCGGGACGGGCTGCGGCGAGACCTGCGGCAGGTTCTGCTGCGGGGCCTGCTGGGAGCCCGGGTAGGGGCCGGGCTGGGCGCCGTACGGCTGGGAGTCGGCCGGCGGGGCGTAGGAGGGAGCCTGCGGGTGGGTGTCGGTCTGCCGGCCGTACCCCTCCGAGCCGCCGCCGGAGCTGTGCGCGGGCGCGGGCGGGAGCGCCGGCAGATTCTGCGGAACCTGGACGGCGGGAGCGGGCACGGCCTCCCGGGGGTGGCCGCCCTGCGGGACCTGGCCGTGGGGAGCCTGGTCGTGCGGAGCCTGGCCGTGGAAAGGAACCTGACCCTGCGGAGCCTGGCCGTGGAAGGGAGCCTGGCCCTGCGGGGCCTGGCCGTGGGGAGCCTGGTCGTGGGGGCCCTGCCCCTGCGGCGGGACCTGCCCCTGTCCGGGCACGTGAGCGTCGGGCTGGGAGTACTGCTCCCGGGAGCGGCTCCCGGAACGGCCGGAGTCGTCCGCGGCGAACGGGTCGCCGGCCGAGAGCGCCCGGGGCAGCAGGTAGAGCAGCGCGAGCGCGGACAGCGCCAGGGCGGGGAGGTGGAGGACGAGCAGTTCGACCTTCCCGAGGAAGCCCGGGGCGCCGCCGAACAGGCCGCCGAGCAACCCGATCACGCCGAACAGCAGGGTGAGCCCGAGTGTGCCGACCGCCACCAGGGCCATCAGCTTGAGGCGCTCGATCACCGGCCCGAGGTGGGTGGCCAGCAGCACGGCGCCGACGAGCAGCGCGGGGATGACCGGTGAGGCGAACTGACCCAGGTAGGCGACGGATGCCCTGCCGAAGGACGACGTCCCGAACAGCAGCCGCTCGATGCCGACGAGGACGCTCGTGGACGCGACGGCGACCATGAGCCACGCCGCCGGTTCTCGGAGCCGGCTCGCCTCGACGTTGATCACAACTACCCCCATAGGGTCTTTAGGTAAACCCGGGTCAGTTTTGCACATGGCTGACTTTGGTGCCGGTGGTCCCGGGAAGCCCACCAACCCCATAAGTGCACCATTGCATCCTATTAATCCACATTTCGGACAGTAGGTCAGACGATCCTGCCAGCACCGGCCCGTATAACGATCATGAAAAGACTGGTCGTCTCCTCTCCCGGAGCCCCGTCGAAGCGCTCTCCCGGCCCTGCCGAAGAGCGTGCGGACCAAGTGGAAGACTGGCGGCATGCGCATTGTGTCCCTCGCCGGCGGAATCGGCGGCGCCCGCTTCCTGCGCGGCCTCCGCAGCACGGCTCCCGATTCGGAGATCACCGTCATCGGCAACACCGGTGACGACATCAGCCTCTACGGCCTGCGGGTCTGCCCCGATCTCGACACCGTGATGTACACCCTGGGCGGCGGCATCAACGAGGAGCAGGGCTGGGGGCGGCGCGACGAGTCACACGTCGTCAAGGAGGAGCTCGCCGCCTACGGCGTCGAGCCGCAGTGGTTCGGCCTCGGCGACCGCGACTTCGCCACCCATATCGTGCGCACCCAGATGCTCGACGCCGGATACCCCCTCTCGGCGGTCACCGAGGCGCTGTGCGCGCGCTGGCAGCCGGGTGTGCGGCTGATCCCGATGACCGACGACCGGGCCGAGACCCACGTGGTCATCTCCGACGAGCGGGGCCGCCGGGCGATCCACTTCCAGGAGTGGTGGGTGCGGCTGCGCGCCTCCGTCCCCGCCGAGCAGATCATCCTGGTCGGCGCCGACCAGGCGGCTCCCGCCCCCGGGGTGCTGGAGGCCATCGCCGCCGCCGACGCGGTGATCCTGCCGCCGTCCAACCCGGTCGTCAGCATCGGCACGATCCTGCAGATCAAGGGTGTCCGCGAGGCCCTGGAGGCCAAGACGGTCGTCGGCGTCTCCCCCATCGTCGGCGGCGCCCCCGTCCGCGGGATGGCCGACGCCTGCCTGACCGCGATCGGCGTGGCGACCACCGCCCAGGCCGTCCTGGAGCTCTACGGCACGCCGCTGGTGAACGGCTGGCTGGTCGCGGAGGAGGACGCCGGTGTCGCCCTGGACGGCGTGGAGGTCGAGGCCCGCCCGCTGATCATGCATGACGTGGCGGCCGCCGCCGACATCGCCCGCGCCGCCCTGGACCTGGCCGTGCGTCTCGCGGGCGGCGGCGCCGAACCTCCCGCGCCCGCCGCCGGGCCCGGCGCGTCCCGGGAGGAGACCCCCGAGGCCGGGACGGAGGGTTCCCGATGAGCCGGATCAGGCGCGGGCAGAACGGTCCCGTCGACGTCAGGCTGGAGATCTTCCCCGTCCCCGGCCTCCCCGAGGTGCGCGAGGGCGACGACGTCGGGGAACTGATCGCCACGGCCCTGCCCGGCCTGCGGGACGGCGACATCCTCGTGGTCACGTCCAAGATCGTGAGCAAGGCCGAGGGCCGGGTCCGCCACGGCGTCGACCGGGCGGAGGCCGTGGCCGCCGAGACGAGGCGGGTGGTCGCCCGGCGCGGCGAGACGGTGATCGCCGAGACCGCGCACGGCTTCGTCATGGCCGCCGCCGGGGTCGACGCGTCCAACACCCCGCCCGGCACGGTCGTCCTGCTGCCCGCCGACCCGGACGCCTCGGCCGCGGCCGTCCGGGCCCGCCTCAGGGAGCGGCTCGGCGTCTCGGTCGGCGTGATCGTCTCCGACACCTTCGGCCGCCCGTGGCGCAACGGGCAGACGGATCTGGCCGTCGGGGCCGCCGGGGTGACCCCCGCGCTCGACTACCGGGGCATGTCCGACGACCACGGCAACGCGCTGGAGGTCACCCTGACGGCCGTCGCGGACGAGTTCGCCGCGGCCGGCGACCTGGTCAAGGGGAAGGTCGCGCAGACCCCGGTCGCGGTGATCAGAGGCCTGGCCGAGTACACCACCGAGGAGGACGGACCCGGCGTGCGCGACCTGATCCGCGGGTCCGACGACGACATGTTCCGGTACGGCGCGCGCGACGTGGTCTTCGCCCGCCGGACCATCCGCGAGTTCGCGCCCGGCCCGGTGGACGGCGCCAAGGTCCGCCGGGCGGTCGACGCCGCCATCGCCGCGCCCGCCCCGCACCACACGACCCCGTGGCGGTTCGTCCTCCTGGAGTCGGCCGGGGCCCGCGAGAAGCTGCTCGACGCCATGCGCGAGGCGTGGATCGCCGACCTGCGCGGCGACGGTTTCTCCGAGGAGTCGATCGCCAGGCGGATCAGGCGCGGCGACGTGCTGCGCGCGGCCCCGTACCTGGCGGTGCCCTGCCTGGTCATGGACGGCTCGCACACCTACCGCGACGACCGGCGCAACGCGGCCGAGCGGGAGATGTTCGTGGTCGCCGCCGGCGCGGGGGTGCAGAACTTCCTGGTCCAGCTCGCGGTGGAGGGGCTGGGCTCGGCCTGGGTCTCCTCCACGATGTTCTGCCGGAACGTGGTCCGCGAGGTCCTCGGCCTGCCCCCGTCCTGGGACCCCATGGGCGCCGTCGCCATCGGCCGCCCCGCCGCCCCGCCCCGGGACCGCGCCCCCCGGCAGGCCGCCGACTTCGTCGTCGTCCGCTGACCCCGCCCCGGACGGTCACCGGGGTGTCCCGGTGACCGTCCGTCCACGAGACCGCGGCAAGTCGCTCACCAACGAATTCCAAGTACCCCGTTCCACAATGCGGCCATGAGCCCATCGCGCCGCGCTGCCAGGACGTCCCGTGGCAGGCGCCCCTCCGGCCCCGGCGGGACCTCCCGGGACGGCACGCCTCGTGGATCGATAGGGGACAGGATCCTCTGGCCGCTGTTCTTGCTCGTGCTGATCGGGGGGATGACCGTGCTGGCCGTCGTCGACGCGGTGCCCCGCGTCCGGCTGGCGCTCGGCCAGACCGGCACCTCCGGCACCATGACCGTCTCGTGGTGTGATGATCCGGGCAGCGACGGCCCGCGGCGGCGCTGCGAGGGGACCTTCGTCTCCGACGCCACCGGGGAGGCGGTCGTGGCCGGTGCCGTCAACACATTCGAACCCGGCGACGTCTATTCCGCCCAGCTGACCCCGGACGGCGGCCGCGCCGTCCTGCGGGGTGTCAGATACGCTCTGGCCGATCTCCGGTCCTCCTGCACCGGCCTGTTCATCCTGGCGATGATACTGGCGATCTGGATAAGGCCGTTGACCCGCACCGTCATAGTCGCCACGTCCGCGATGGGGACGGTGGGGCTGGTGGGATGGATCGCCGGCTGGATCGCGTCCCTCGGCTGACCGGCCCGGCGGTCAGGCGGGTTTGCGGCAGGTGGGGTGGCACAACCGCCTGGCCAGGGCGGACAGGAACACATCGATGATCTCCCCGGGCTCCTGGGCGACGTGCAGGGAGCCGTTGGTGACGGAGGCCACCTGGGTGAGGGTGGCGCGGTCGAGGTCGGCGCCGAAGGCGAGGACGACGATCTGGACCGGCTGCTCGGGGTCCCACTCCTCGCGGAGCGCCTTCACCAGCTCGGCGCCGGAGACGCCCCTGCCGTCGTCCTTGCCGGCCGTGATGACGAGCAGGGTGTTGTTCATCGTCCCGTCGTAGGCTCCGGTGACCTCGCGGAACCCGGCGAGGACGGAGTCGTACAGGGCGCTGGGCGCCTTGGGGTCGGCGCGCAGGGTCCGGGTCAGCTCCTCCAGGCGGCCGCGCCGGATGACCTGGCCCCCGTCGGGCTCGACGATCGGGCCGATCCGTACCCGCTCGCGTTGGTCGTCCCCCTTGACCGAGGAGAACTCCCACATGCCCATGTGGGTGGAGTTGGGGAAGAGCTGCAGGCCGAGCCGGGCGGCTTCGAGCGCGACGGAGAGTTTGGTCCTGCCCTTGTCACCCTTGATGGGTTCGGCCATGTGCCTGCCGGCATCGGCCAGGACCAGGATGTTGGTCGGCGGGGCGAGCCTGCTCCACGCCTCCAGCGCCTCGTCGATCCTGGCGGGCAGGATGCTCGGGCGGGTGCGGGGCGCCTCGGTGGGGATCTCCGGGCCGGGTGAGTACGGCCCCAGGGAGCCGTCGGCGGAGCGGAAGCCCGCCCGGCGGGCCGCCTCCTGGGTCTCCGGGGAGCGCAGCCACGCCGCGAAGGCCCGCGATCCGCTCGCCCGGGCCTCGTCGGCGGCGGTGACCACGTAGGGATAGTCGAGGTTGATGGTCCCCTCGCGGGGGTGGAGGGCGACCACCGGGTCCTCGGACGGCCGGCGGTTGTGCTCCCACACGGACTGCTCGGGGACGATCACGACCGGGCGTTTCCAGAAGGAGCGGTCGTCGACGGCGGCGAGCATGCTCCGGTAGTCGGGCGCCGCGCCCGCCTGTGCCCAGCGGACGAACGCGGTGAGCGCGCGGTCGGCCTCCGGGCCGGTGCCGACGACGTCCCTGGCCGCGGCCACGGTGGCGATCCCGGCGCCCGCGAGTGAGGGGTCGGGGACGCGGACCACGTCGGGTTCGTCCTCGGTCGGCTTGACCCGGCCCTTGGTGGTCGAGGGGAAGACCATCCGCCAGTTCATGTCGGTCTCGCCCACCGCGAAGCGCTGGGCGAGGGACCTCCTGGTCGCGAAGACCAGGGGCGAGGTGGCCATGACGGTCTCGGTGCCGGCCAGGTTGGCGGCGCCCTGCTTGCGGGCGAGCCGGATCCAGGCCGAGGAGTCGGAGATCCAGCCGTCGGGGCGCTCGCTGAGCACCCCGGCGGTGTCACCGACCAGCGTGCGGAGCACGGTGGCCGGCGACTGCTCCGTCACCTGGACCAGGACGCACCGGCCGTCGACGGCCGTTCCGCTCCGGTTGAACCGCTCCGCCGTCTCCATGACGGTCGGGGCGATGTCGATGGCGGCGGCGACGCCGACCAGGACCGGATCGCGGCCCGAACACGAGGTCCCCGCCTGGCCGAAGGCCAGGACGGCGCCGCCGGTCAGGGCGGTCGCGGTCGCGACCGCCGCCAGCGACAGACTCAGACGGACCTGACGCCGACGCGTCTGCGCGCCGGCGGCCACACGGTGTCGACCAGAGGGCACGCGCGGACCTCTCGCTTCGGGGGGAGTGACGATTCTCCCAGCGAACCTCGGGCGGAACGCAAGCAAATGTAGAACTTGTTATAACCTCACCGGGGCTCCAGCGACAGTAGGGGACGGGACGCGGGGCGCACGCTCTGGCAGACTCCGTCGCTCGCCCGCGCCGCGGCCAGCCGCTCGGCGTCCGGGACGCCGTAGGAGGTGGTCCGCTGCCGGACCGGCCGCCCGGTGGGGGCGACCATGGCCTCGATCTCGCCGATCGTCTTGAAGGAGCCGTTCTCCGACCCGGCCATCCGGCTGATCGTCTCCTCCATGAGCGTGCCGCCGAGGTCGTTCACCCCGCCCTGGAGCACCTCGCGGCACAGGCCGTCCTGGAGCTTCACCCAGGAGCACTGGATGTTGGCGATGGCGCCGTGCAGCAGGATGCGGGCCAGCGCGTGCACGGCCCGGTTCTCCCGCGCGGTGGGCCCCGGCCGGGCGATGCCCGCCAGGTAGATGGGCGCGCTGTGGTGGACGAACGGCAGCAGCACGAACTCGGAGAAACCGCCGGTCTCCTCCTGGATGCGGCGGATCAGCCGGATGTGCCGCACCCAGTGCGCGTGGGTGTCGACGTGGCCGTACATCATCGTCGAGGTCGTCGGGATGCCGACCCGGTGGGCGGTGGTGATCACCTCGGTCCACTCCCTGGTGGGCAGCTTGCCCTTGGTCAGCACCCAGCGGACGTCGTCGTCGAGGATCTCGGCCGCCGTGCCGGGCAGCGAGTCGACACCCGCCTCCCTGGCGGCGAGCAGCCAGTCCTCGATCGACAGGTTGGTCCGGCTGGCGCCGTTGATGACCTCCATCGGGGAGAACGCGTGGACGTGCATCTGCGGCACCCGGGCCTTGACCGCGCGGGCGATGTCGAAGTATGCGGTGCCCGGCAGGTCGGGGTGGATGCCGCCCTGCATGCACACCTCGGTCGCCCCGGCCTGCCAGCCCTCCCAGGCCCGGTCGGCGACCTGTTCCAGGGAGAGGGTGTAGGCGTCGGCGTCGGTACGCCGCTGCGCGAAGGCGCAGAAGCGGCAACCGGTGTAGCAGACGTTGGTGAAGTTGATGTTGCGGTTCACCACGTAGGTGACGTCTTCTCCGGCCGCCTCCCGGCGCAGGCCGTCGGCGATGCGGCACAGCTCGTCCAGGGCGGCGTCGTCGGCACCGGCCCCGTTCTGGTCGCCGGCCAGGTCCAGCAGGACGAGCGCCGCCTCGTCGCTCAGCCCGGCGGGGTCGTGCTCCGCCTGCCGCAGCGCCTCGCGCACGTCGCCGCGGACGATCGAGGACGCGGTGGGCAGACGCTCCCTGAGCGCCTCCCAGTCGCCGTAGACGTGGTCGAAGTCCTCGCGGCGGTCGGCGCTGCGTCCCTCGGCGTCGACCGCCGTGTGCAGGTCGGTGCGGCCCAGGGCGGCGAAGCCGCCGTCCGGCTCCTGCCAGGGCCGCCCGGCCGGGATCGCGTCCTCGCGGGCGAGCCCGGTCTCCGGATCCGCGAGGGCGGCCACGTGCGCGGCGAGCCTGGGGTCCAGCCAGGGCTCCCCGGCCAGCACGTACTCGGGGTAGATGGTCAGCCGCTCACGCAGGGCGAATCCGGCGGCGGCCGTGCGGGCGGCGAGGTCGTCGATCTGCGGCCACGGGCGTTCGGGGTTGACGTGGTCGGGTGTGAGCGGTGAGACGCCGCCCCAGTCGTCGATGCCCGCCCTGATCATCAGCTCGTACTCGGCGTCCACCAGGTTCGGCGGGGCCTGCAGCCGCGCCTTGGGGCCCAGCACCAGGCGAGCCACCGCGATCGTGGCGGCCAGCTCCTGCAGGTCGGCGTCCGGCATGCCGCGCATCGCGGTGTCTGGCTTGGCGCGGAAGTTCTGGACGATGACCTCCTGGATGCCGCCGTACTCGCGCGCCACCCTGCGCAGCGCGAACAGCGACTCGGCGCGCTCCTCGACCGTCTCGCCGATGCCGATCAGGATGCCGCTGGTGAACGGCACGTTCGTGCGGCCGGCGTCCTCCAGCACGCGCAACCGGATCGCGGGGTCCTTGTCGGGCGAGCCGTAGTGCGCCTGCCCCTTCTCCTCGAAGAGCCGCCGCGAGGTCGTCTCCAGCATCATGCCCATGGACGGCGCGACGGGCTTGAGCCGCTGGAGGTCCCGCCAGGTCATGACGCCCGGGTTGAGGTGCGGCAGCAGCCCGGTCTCCTCCAGGACCCGGATGGCCATGGCGCGGACGTAGGAGAGCGTGTCGTCGTAGCCGTGCGCGTCCAGCCACTCCCGGGCCTGGTGCCAGCGGTCCTCCGGCCGGTCGCCCAGGGTGAACAGAGCCTCCTTGCACCCCATCTCCGCGCCCCGCCGGGCGATCGCCAGGACCTCGTCCGGTCCGAGGAACACGCTGTCGAGCTTGTGCGGGGCGGTGGCGAACGTGCAGTACCCGCAACGGTCCCGGCAGAGCCGCGTCAGGGGGATGAAGACCTTGCGGCTGTAGGTGATGATCCCTGGCCGTCCGACCGCCGCCAGGCCCGCGTCCCGGACTCGGCCGGCGTGGGCGAGCAGATCCTGCAGATGTTCGTCCCGCGCGTGGAGCAGGACCGTGGCCTCGGCCGGATCGAGAGCCTTGCCGTCGCGGGCCCTGGCCAGGGCCCGGCGCATCGCGTTGTCGGTGGGGTTCACGCTCATGACCGCACAGTACGGCGCAGCATGGACTAATCGGTCATCGGGTGCCGGATCAATCACGATCCTTCAGATCTTCTAAAGGGTCATCTCAAGTAAGTCTCGATAGACGTAAATGCTTGCAGGTGCATAAATTTGGAGTGTCCCCGGGTGTGTCCCGGGATCCCCGAGAGCCTCCGGGATCCTCCCCGGGAGACACCGGCGCGCAAAGACGCCGGTCCACCCTCTTCACCTTCAGGAGCCGAAGATGATCTGGTTTCTCCTCGTCCTCGCCGTGGTCGCCGTCCTCGCCCCGCTGATCGGCACGGACACGCGCGACGGCCGCGACTGGCATCCCACCGAGCCCTCCTGGGACGGCGGCACGCTCAGAACGGACGACGGCATGCTCAGAACGAGCGATAGTCCCGCGCGGGCATCCGCGGCCCGCGAGCGGGTGGTCGCGCACCGGCCGCGCCCAGCAGCCGGCTGACCCGGTGCCGGTGCCCCCGGTAGGGCGCGAGCAGGCGCAGCATCCCGGCGTCGTCCGCCCGCTCACCCGCCAGCGACCAGCCGACCAGCGACGGCAGGTGGAAGTCTCCGACCGAGACGGCGTCCGCGTCGCCGTGCGAACGCTGGCGCACCTCGGCCGAGGTCCACACCCCCACCCCGGGCAGCGCCCGTAACAGCCGGTCGGCCTCGGCGCTGCCCCCGGCCGCCTCCAGCTTCGCGGCGTGCCGGGCCGCGTTCACGATCGTGCGGGCCCGCACGGCCTCCGCCCCGGCCCGGTGCCAGTCCCACGACGGGATCGACCGCCACACCTCGGGTGCGGGGAAGACCCGCATCCCCTCGGGCGCGGGCCCCGGAGCGGGCTCCCCGTACCGGTGCAGCAGCCACCGCCACGCCCGCCAGGCCTCCGTGCACACGACCTTCTGCTCCAGCACGGCCGGCACCAGGGCCTCCAGCACCCGGAACGTCCGCCCGATCCGGAGCCCCGGATGGCGCCCGGCCGCTCTCCGCACGGCCTCGTGCTCGGGGACGAACCCCGACAGGTCGTCCTCGGCGCCGAGCAGCTCGGGAAGCGTCTGCAGCAGCCACCCCGCCCCCGGCCCCCACGCCGCGGCGGCCACCCGCCCGCCCCGAGCCGCGACGCGCAGCGTCCCCGGCCCGTCGGGCGTGCGCGAGGTCCGCCAGATCGCCCCGCCCGCGTCCTTGCGCCAGGTGGGATCCCCGGTCCCGCGCCGGTGCGGGTCGAGCGTCAGCGTCAGGTCGAGCGGCCACGGCGGGCACCACTCGCGCTCCATCACCACGCCGCGCCACCGTACGCCGCGCCGCCCGCGGCCCGG